>JAPKYU010000126.1 GCA_026394175.1 Acidobacteriota bacterium
ATCGGCAATGCGCCGGATTACGTCCGCACCCTGACGGTGAGCCTGCAGCCCTCCGGAGCCAAGCCATCGGAGCCGGCCCGGTTGCCTAAAGCCGCCGGCAGAACAGAGCCGCGACCGTCAGGGAGCGGCCGCGAGCCCAAGGAGCCTGGACGCTCGCTTATCCCGCATCGCGGGACCGCTCGGCTGGATGGCGAGCAGGAATGCGTGCTCGAGAACGAGAGGCTTCGGGCCGTGTTCAGCCCGGGCTCGGGTGGCCGCGCCTTTGAGATCATCGACAAATCGACGGGACATAACCTGACCACCACGGTGGGCGCCTTCCGCGACCGGTTCAGCTATTACGAACAGGCGCCCGGCGCCAGCAAACTGCGCCTGCGAGGCGCATTCGGACTTCATAACCGCCCTTACCGTTTCAGTATTGACGGCATAGGAGGACTCGAGATGAAGTACGACGCGGACGAGGTGCTACCAGCCGGCGCGCGCATCTTCAAGCGATTCTCGCTGCCGGACGGCCGGGATTACCTCCGCGCTGAGTACGAGGTGATCCTGAGAGAGCCGTCGCCCCGACAGCAGTTCATCAGCGTCCATTCGTTGCCGTATCAGGATTTCGAGCAAGGCTCCAACTGGGTGGCCGCCTGCGGAAACAACCAGATCGTGGCCATCGCCTGGGATGTGGAAGCCGCAGAGGCCGGCGTGGAGCGGCAGCCGAAATCCGCGCTGCTGAACATCAAGTTCCCTCCGCTGGATGGCGCTCTGGCCCGGCAACGCTTCCGGATTGCCTGGCGGGCGGCGTCCGGCCCGCCGGCCACGGCGCGGCAAATCGGAGAGCAGTTGGCCGGCTATTTGAAGTGAAACGCCCTTCCCGATTTCGGATTGCGGATTTCGGATTGCGGATTTCGAGCCTCGCGCCCGGATCAGACTGACGATTTGCCTAAGAGTTGAAACGCCTCGCCCCGAACACGCATCTTTTGTATAGGTGGCGGCTTTCAACCAGGCTTGAAATCCGCAATCCGCAATGGCTGGCGTGGCATAATGAATTGCAGGGCTGGAATCGCATGCGAACCTTTGCTGTCGCTTCGGTTTTGATTGCTGTGGTGTCGGCGGGTGTCTCGGTTCAGCGAGCGCTGGCGCAGCAGGCGCTGGCGGCAGCACCCCAGGCTCAGGCAGGCGGCAACCAGGCGGCGCCCTCGCTGCCGGTGGATGAGATCATCCGCAAGTTCGCCGCCAGGGAAAAAGAGTTCAAGCTGGCGCGCGACAACTACACCTACCGGCAGACGGTCAAGGTGCAGGAGTTGTCCGACGACGGGCGGCCGGGCGGCAGCTACGAGATGGTTTCCGATATCATTTTCACGCCGCAGCACAAGCGGATCGAGAGGGTGGTGTTCGCGCCGCAGAACACCCTGCGCCGCATCTCCATTTCGCCCGAAGACGACCGCGACCTGCGCGACATCCAGCCGTTCGTGCTGACCAGCGACGACATCGAGAAGTACAACGTCCGCTACCTGGGGCGCCAGCGGGTGGACGAGATCGACACTTACGTGTTCTTCGTCTCGCCGAAAGGCATCGAGAAAGGCCAGCGCTACTTCGAGGGCCAGATCTGGGTGGACGACCGCGACCTGCAGATCGTCAAGAGTTACGGCAAGGCCGTTCCCGATATCCGGGGCAAAGGCGGCAGCGAGAACCTGTTCCCGCGCTTCGAGACCTACCGCGAACAGATCGACGGCAAGTACTGGTTCCCGACGTACACCAAGGCCGAGGACACGCTGCACTTTTCCACCGGCGGCCAGCGCATCCGGATGATCGTCACCTACAAGGATTACAAGTATTTCGGCGCCGAATCGACCATCAAATACGAGGGCGTGACCGACCAACCGCAGCAGAAGGTGCCGCCGAAAAAGCCCTGACCGTCGGCTGGCGGCGGTGGACGTTGAACCTGGAACGCTGAGCGGCTAAACTGGGACCTCGGAAGCAGTCATGAAGAAGATCCTGCGGGGCGTTTGGGGCTTCATCTTCTGGAACTACGAGCGGGGCACATGGCAATACGACCTGATGTGCGCGCTCATCCTGGCGTTCATCTTTGTGACCCCCACGCGCTTCTTCCGCGACCGCCCGACGCTGACCGAGGCGCGGCAGGTGGTCGAGGTCCGCGGCATCGAGGGCACGGGCTATCGCATCGAAGCCAGGCTGCTGGAGGGCGGCAGCAAGCGCAGCGTCGAGCTGAACGCCCTGCAGGTGCTGGAGCAGGTCACCGACCGGGCGGTCACCATCCAGCGGATCGAAAAGGTATTTGACGCCAAAGGCAACCTCCAGGCCTATACCGTCTGGATCGAGAGCAGCCAAGAATGAAGCGCGCTCTGAGTGTTGCGTTGCTCTTCTACGTGCTTGCCGGGTGGGCCGCGGCGCCGGCCCGCCCCGCCCAGGCGCCGACCCTGACCCTCAACGACGTGCTGGCCGGCATGGATAAGGCGGCCCAAGGATTCGAGTCCGTTGTCGCCGACCTGGTCTATACCAAGGTCACCGTCATCGTGGACGACAAGTCGGTGGAAAAGGGCCTGATCTACTTCAAGAGGACCAAGGGCAGGCGCGACTTCAAGGTGAAAATCGACATCCGCGAGCCGTCCCAGAAGCTGGTGCTGTTCACCGGCGACAAGGGCTACATCTACCGGCCGGCCATCAAGCAGGTGGAGGAGTACGAACTGGGAAAGAACAAGCAGGCGCTGGAGCAGTTCCTCCTGCTGGGTTTTGGCACCTCGGGCCGCGAATTGCAGAATGCCTATAGCGTCACGCTGATCGGCCCGGCCAGGCTCGGCGACGCCGATACCGTGAAGCTGGAACTGGTTCCCAAATCGACGGCCCTCGGCCACCACATCAAGAAGGTCGAGCTCTGGCTGTCGAAGAAAACCTGGCAGCCGGTGCAGCAGGTTTTTACCGAGCCCAGCGGGGACTACCTGATCGCCCAATACAGCTCGGCAAAAATCAACGGGACTGTCTCCGACGATCAGTTCAAGCTCAAGCTGCCGGGCAACGTCAAGCGCATCAGACCCCAGACCGGCTAGCCCGCGGTTGCCGCCCCCCCGCTTTGGCGATACCATGGATGAGGGGAAAGACTGGAGCCAGATGCTGGTCCCGATGGTGGTGGAAAGTACGTCGCGCGGGGAGCGGGCCTTCGATATCTATTCGCGGCTGCTGCGCGAGAACATTATCTTCATCGGCACGCCCATCGACGACGACGTGTCCAACGTGGTGATCGCCCAACTGCTGTTCCTGGCCGCCGAAGACCGCGAGCGCGACGTTTCGGTGTACATCAACAGCCCGGGCGGCTCGATCACCGCCGGCATGGCCATCTATGACACCATGCAGTTCGTGCCCAACGACGTCAGCACCATGTGCCTGGGGCAGGCGGCCAGCATGGCCGCCCTGTTGCTGGCCGCCGGCGCTGCCGGCAAGCGTTACGCCCTGCCGCACTCCCGCGTCATGCTGCACCAGCCCTCCATGTATGGCCTTTCCGGGCAGGCCACGGAAATCGACATTCACGCCCGCGAAATCCTGCGCATGCGCGAGCAACTGAACCGGCTGTTTGCCGAACACACCCACCAACCGCTGAACAAGCTGGAACACGACGTGGAGCGCGACTTCATCCTCAATGCCCAGCAGGCCATCGAGTACGGCCTCATCGACCAGGTTCTCGAGAGCCGCGTGCCTCCCTCCTCGGTGAAGTGAGTTGTCACTTTTCAGTTGTCGGTCTTCAGCCCTCAGTTGCATCACCGGAAACTGAAGACTGAGAACTGACGACTGAAAACTAGTACGAGCCGTTGCTCTCGTACGGCACTTCGCGGGGAACGGTGTCTCCCTGGCAGCAGTCGCAGATGCCAGGTTGGTGTGAGACGATGCTGCAGGTGTAGCAGTAGTAGACCAGTTTGAACAACTTCCCATCGCGGACCACGAACATGCGCTCGGCCTGGAAAGTTCCGTCGGCTTTCCGCCGGCCGTCGAGGCGAACTTCCCGCCCCTCAAGCCGCTCGTCGCCCAGCGTGAGTCGCAATTCTTCGCTTTCGGCCGCCAGCCGCCAGGTCTTTGCCCCGGCCTTCAAAGCAGGCTGATGGTTTTCGTGGGCCAGGCGGCCGGTCACGGTTTCCAGGGACGGCTGTGCCCGCGGCACTTGGGCTTCCAACAGGCCGCCGGCCAGAACAATCAGCGCGAGAATGAATCGGGCCTTCGGCATCTAAGGATTAGGATGCGCGGGGGCCGCCGTGCGATTCCATTTCTCAGGGGCGCACGCGGCGTTCCAGTTCGCCCAGAATGGCGTCGAAGCGGTCCAGGATGGGGTGCTGCCAGCCCTCGGCCAGTGCGGCCCGCAGGCGCCGCATCCGGTCCACCTGTTTTTCGGGGGACGCTTTCAGCTCGTGCCAGATACTCCCGCCGCGGTCCAGCGCCAGCAGGATCGATTGCATGTTGTGGATCTTGTCGGCGCAGGACACGGCCTTGGCCTCCGGCGGCGCCATCCGCAGGCGCTCGATGTACTCTTCCTTGCGCACCGCCCACGGCCGCTCGTTTCCAGCTTCGTCCCGCTTGCGCTCGGTGACAACCCGAACCAGGCCGGCCACACGCGCGCCGAATTGTTCGACTTCGGCCGCGAAGTGGGGCCGGTCCTCCAGCACATCGTGGAGCAGGCCGGCGATGACGATGTCTTCGTCGAAACCGAACTCGGCCAGCAGGCAGGCGACCCCGAAGACGTGCGCCACGTAGGGGATGTGCCGGTCGCGGTCCTTGCGGGCCTGGTCTTCGTGGGCCCGCGCGGCCGTGTCGATCGCCTCGTGGATGCGGGCGGTGAAGGAAAACATTACTTGGGGAACTCCTGGTATTTGCCCCGGGCCTTGTCGCGCTCGTACTGTTCCTGCTGCTGGCGCAACCGCTGGAGGTATTCCTTCTGCGGCGATGCCGTCCTGTCGGCCGCAGCGGCGGCGCGGGCCAGCGCACGAGCGCGCGCGGCTTGCCTGGCGGCCAGCCGCCCGCGCCGCGCCGTTGCCGTCGCCTTTTTCGGCGCCGCCGCTGGTGGCCGAGAAGCGGCCGTCCCCGCGCTTTGCGGCGCGGCCTTCACGGGTGGAGGCGCTGGTGCTGCGGCAGGCTCGCTTGCCGCTTTGGCCTGCGTGCCGGCCTGCTCCGCGCTGCCGGGTGCCGCCGGCTTCGCCGTCACAGCCTCCCCGACCGTGGACGGGCCGCCGGTGGTCGTCGGCCGGCTTCGCGGAGCAGCCAGGTAATAGACTCCGGCGGCCACGGCGGCAAGCACCCCGAGGAACAGAATGGCGACCAGCCAGAAGACGCGGCGCTCCCCGCTGCCGTCGTACCCCTGGTAGTCCTCGCGGCGGGACCTCCCTTCCGCTTCCGGCTCCAGCGGCATCTGCTTGCCGAACAGAGTTATCACTGGGGCTCTCCCAGAGGTTGGACGTTCGGCATCCGGCGCCGGATTACAATCTTCTGGCATCGTGGTCCGGGCTTGAGCCTCACAAAATAACGCTGCCTCCGCCAATTGTCCAGCACGGAGCCGGGAAAGCGGCTTTCGGCTGACGGGTGGGTTTCCCGACAGCCGACAGCCCCTTGCCTCTGTGCCTCGGTGGTGCATCCCGGCCTCTGTTGACGTAGAATAGGCTCAATGCGGCAAAAAGCAGTTGTGGCGGTATTTGTTTTGCTGGGCCTGGCGGCCGGAGGGCGCGGCCAAGCCCCCGCCGACGAGCAGGCAGCCCGCCAGGCCATCGCCAATGGGTTTGCGCTGCTGGCCGCCGGCGACCCGGCCACGGGCATCGCAGTGCTGCGCCCGGTCGCGGCAGCCTCGCCGATCCCGGTGCTGGCCATGCAGGCGCAGTGCCTGACCGCCGCCGGCATGGTGATGAACCGACAGACGCGGCTGGCGGAAGCGGCCGTCGGTACGCTGAACCAGCCCTCCGGCGAGGCCGGGCAGGCAGCATGGAAGCAGGTCTTGCCCGAGTGCGTCAAGCAACTGGAGGGGATCGCCGACCGCCTGCCGGCGGACCAGCGCGCGGGCCTGTTCTACTTCCTCGGGCTCATCGGACCGGAAGGGCCGGATCACCTGAAGTACCTGAAAGAAGCGGTCAAGGCCCGCCCCGACTTCCTGGAAGCCTGCTACCAACTGGCCATCCATCTGCTGTGGAACGGCGAACTCCAGGAAGCAGCCGTGTATTTCCGGCGCGTCGCCGAGGGGCGTCCGGAATGGCCGGAGCCACGAAGCTACCTGGGCATGGTGCTGATGCTGAGCGGGCGGCCCGACCAGGCCATCCCCGAATTCCGCCAGGCGCTCAAGACCCGGCCGCAGATGGTGGACACGCAGGGCCAACTGGGCCTGGCCTTGTACGCCACCGGCGCCTACGACGAGGCCATCAACGAGTGCGGCACCGCCTTGCGGCTGCAGCCGGGCAATGCCGCGCACCATAACTGCGTGGCGCTGGCGCTGCTGGAGAAGAACCGGCCCGCCGACGCGCTGGCCTATGCGCGGCGCGCCGCCGAGCTGGCGCCCCAGCAGGAAACAACGCTGCTGGTGCTGGCGGCCGCCCTGGCTGCGAACAACCTCCGCGAGGACGCGCAGGCGGCCATGCGCCAGGTCCTGCAGATTCAGCCCCAGCTCCGCTCCGACCCTTCCCGGCTGGAGAAAGGGAACCTGCTCCGCGGCCGCGCCCTGTCCCTCACCCGCGACTTGCTGAAGAAAGCCGGCGGCAAATAAAGACCAGAGGCTCACCGCAGAGACGCCCAGGACGCAGAGGAAACGCAGAAAAGGGCATGCCCTCTGCGGTGGAAAAGTCCCGCGAATCGCGTTGCGACAGCAGGCGTGTTGTGATTAAGTAATTCGAGGGAAGGAGAGATCATGCCTGCTTCAGACACTGAGACCATCGCAACAGCACTCAACACGCTCAAGATTGAACTGCCGTCCTGGGGCTTCGCGGACACCGGCACGCGCTTCGGCAAATTCGTCCAGCCGACGGCGGCCAAAACCACCGAAGAGAAATTCGCCGATGCCGGTCAGGTGAACCTGTTCACCGGCTGCTGCCCGACGGTGGCGCTGCACGTGTTGTGGGACGTGCCGGCCGGCGTGACCGCCGCCGACATCGACGCGCTGGGCAAGAAATACGGCGTCAAGGCGGGCGCGATCAATCCCAACGTGTTCCAGGACCAGATCTACAAGCACGGCTCGCTGTGCAACGAGCAGGAGCCGGTGCGCCGGGCCGCCCTCCAGCACCTGCTCGACTCGGTCCGCACCGCCAGGGAACTCGGCAGCCGCGACATCTCGCTGTGGTTCGCCGACGGCTCGAACTTCCCCGGCACGGCCAACATCCGCGCGCGCAAGCAGTGGATGGCCGAGGGCCTCCGCAAGACCCATGCGGCCATGGCCCCCAACCAGCGTATGCTGGTCGAGTACAAGCCCTTCGAGCCGGCTTTCTACCACACCGACATCGCCGACTGGGGCATGTCGCTGCTGCTGGCCCGCTATGCCGGACCGCAAGCCAGGGTGCTGGTGGACACCGGCCATCATTACCAGGCACAGAACATCGAGCAGATCGTCGCCTGGCTGCTCAGCGAGGACATGCTGGGCGGGTTTCACTTCAACGACCGCCGCTATGCCGACGACGACCTGACCATGGGCTCGATCGATCCCTACCAGTTGTTCCGCATCTTCGCCGAGATCTGCTTCTTCGAGTGGGAGACCGGCAAGAAGGCCGATATCGCCTACATGGTCGATCAGAGCCACAACCTGAAGAACAAGATCGAGGAAATGATCCAGACGGTGATGACGGCCCAGGAGATCTACGCCAAGGCCGCCATCCTGGACTTCCCGGCGCTGGCCAGGGAGCAGAACGAGCAGCGGCTGATCGACGCCGAGAACATTCTGAAGGACGCCTTCAGCACCGACGTGCGGCCTGCCATCCGCGAGTGGCGGCGGGCCCAAGGTCTGGCCGAGGACCCCCTGGCCGCCTTCCGCGCCAGCGGTTACCTGGAGCGCGTGGCCAAGGAGCGCGCCGGCCGCGCATCGGCCGGCAGCAGCTACGCGTGAGCTTAGGTTGGAGGCTGGTCCCAGGTCTCAGGTCTAAAAGAAGAGGTACTTGCGCCAGGCCTCGTCTTTCCTGCCCATCATGCGCATCAGTTGCCGGCTGGTATGCAGCGTGAAGGAGCGCGGGCGGCGCAGCAGTTTCATGCCCGCCTCTTCCAGCGACCGGTCCCCTTTCCTGTTGTTGCACGGATGACAACAGGCCACCAGGTTGTCCCAGGTCGATTCACCGCCGCGCGAGCGCGGCACGATGTGGTCCAGCGTCAGTTCCGAGGCGGGCAAAAGACGGGCGCAAAACTGGCAGGTGTTGCGGTCCCGCATCAGGATGTTCTTCCGTGACAGCGCGCGGCCCTGGAACGGGATGCGCCGGTATTCCAGCAGGCGGATCACCGAGGGCACCCGGAAGCTGCGCGACGGCGAATGGAACATCAGGCGGGATTCTTCTTCGGCGGAGGCAACACCTTTGAGGACAAGGACCAGGGCCCGGCGGGCGGCGCACACATTGATCGGCTCGTAAGTGGCGTTCAAAACCAGGACAGGTACGTGCTCCTCACTCATGTGCGTATCGTGTCAACTGTGCGCTTTGGAATTGGGAAGACGGACCGCGGAGGCAGGAAGAAATCGGCGGCTGACCAACAGCGTCCGGCGGGACGCCCACCTTCGATAGTCGAGCAGCGTCTTCATGACTCGGAGGTTCTTTGAGAAAAGCCTAAACCTTCCCCGCTCCAATCATACCAATTTCTCCGCCCCTTACTCAAGACCGGGACAAGGGTAGCGGCTGACGGCTGAGGTACTTGCAAAACTCCATTCAAGACAACAGAGCCGCGAGCGTCAGCGAGCGGGTGCCCCGCAGGGCCAACGCAGCGCTGCGCCAGCACCCGCTCGCTGATCCCGCATGGCGGGACGGCTCTGTTGACGACTGGGGTGTGCCGCCAGCCCTCAGCCGTCAACGGCCTCCCAGCGGCGGGAAGCAACGGAGCGCGCCACGGCATCCAGCACCGCCTGGCACTTCACGCCGTCCTCGAAATTCGGGCGGGGCAGTTGGCCCTGGCCGATGGCCACCAGGAAGTCGCGGATGGCATGGGTGTGGGAATGCTCCCAGCCCAGAAGATGGCCGTCGGGCCACCAGGAGGCGGCATAGGGATGCTGCGGGGCGGTGGCCAGCAGATTGCGAAAGCCGCGCCGCCCCGGCGGATCGTCCAGGGAATAGAAATTCAGTTCGTTCAGCCGCTCCAGGTCGAAGTAGAGCGAGCCGCGGCTGCCGTTGATTTCGAAGAAATTGTGGTTCTTGCGGCCCGGGGCCAGCCGCGTGGTCTCGAACGAGGCCAGCGCGCCATTGTCGAGCCGCGCCAGAAACAAAGCGGCGTCGTCCACGGTCACCCGCACGGTCGCGGACCCGCCCGTCGCCTGCCGCTCTTTCACGAACGTCTCGGTCATCCCCGTGACTTCCCTGATTTCTCCGGCCAGATAGCGGCAGAGGTCGATCATGTGCGAACCGAGGTCGCCGAGCGCGCCCGAGCCGGCCTGCTCCTTGTCCAGCTTCCAGGGGGCGCGCACCTGCGGGTGGACGCCCCATTCCTGCAGGTAGCGGGCGCGATAGTGATACAGCGTGCCGAGCTGGCCCTCGTCGAGCATCTGCCGGGCCAGCGCCACCGCCGGCACGCGCCGGTAGTTGAACTGCACCATGTGCCGCACGCCCGCCTGGCGCACCGCGGCGAGCATGGCCCGCGCCTCCTCCAGACTGTTGGCCAGAGGCTTCTCGCACAGCACGTGCTTGCCGGCGCGGGCCGCGGCGATGGACACGGGAGCGTGCAGCGCGCCCGGCACGCTGACGTCCACCAGGTCTACGCCGGCGTGCCGCACCGCCTCTTCCCACGATGTCGATACTTCTTCCCAGCCGAAGCGGGCGGCCAGCGCTTCGGCGCGCCCCCGGTCGCGGCCGCAGATCAGTTTGAGGCGCGGCCGCGGGCATTCCGGGAACATGGACGCCACGTTGCGGTAGGCATGGCTGTGTGCCCGCCCCATGAAGCCCGTCCCAATTAACGCAACGCTGATTCCCTCGCCAGGCATGTGGAATTGCGGATTTCGGATTGCGGATTGCGGATTTCAAACGTCGCGGTGCTTGAAATCCGCAATCCGAAATCTGCAATCCGAAATGGTGTCACGCCCAATAGGCCTGGCCCGGCATGGCCTTTAACAGGACGGAATCCAGGAAGGTGACGGCCTTGCTCAGGCCTTCCTCGACGGACATGAGACTGTCCTCGTGCTCGATCGACAACACGTAGTCGTAGCCGGTCATGCGCAGGGTGCTGACGAAGTTGTTCCACCACTCCGTGCCGTGGCCGTAGCCGACGGTGCGGAACAGCCAGGCGCGGTTGATCTCGTCGGTGTAGGACTTGGTATCGAGCACGCCCGCCTTGTTCACATTGACGGGGTAAATCATGGTGTCCTTGGCGTGCACGTGGTAGATGGTCCCGGCCAGCTCGCGAACCGCCTGGATGGGGTCGATCCCCTGCCAGAACAGGTGGCTGGGATCGAAGTTGGCCCCCACGTTGTCCCCCGCCGCCTTCCGCAGCCTCAGCATGGTCTCCGGCGAATAAACGACGAAGCCCGGGTGCATCTCGATGGCGATTCTTACGCCGTGGTCGCGCGCGAACTTGGCGTGAGCGCTCCAGAACGGCGCCACCTTCTCTTCCCACTGCCACTTCAGCAATTCGGTGAAATCGGGCGGCCAGGGGCACGTGACCCAAGTCGGATAGCGGGCGCTTTCCGAGTCGCCGGGGCAGCCCGAGAAGTCGACCACCGTATCGATCCCCATTTTTTCGGCCAGCAGGATGGTCTGGCGGCTGGTCTCGATGAACTTCTCGCGTATCTCCTTCACCGGGTGCAGCGAGTTGCCGTGGCTGCTCAGGGCGCTGAGGGTGATGCCGTTGTCTTTCAGCTTCTGCTGAAAGTCGCGGCGCGCCTGGTCGTCGGCGAGCATCGACAGCTTGCAGTGCGGGTCGCCGGGATAGTTTCCGGTGCCCAGCTCGAGGGTGGAGACCCCCAGCTTCTTCACCTTGGTGATGACCTCATCCAGGGTGAACTGTCCGAATAAAGCGGTGAGAATTCCGAGTTTCATACTTCACCTCGTTAGAGATTTGATGTTTGTAGCAGAGCCGTCCCGCCCAGCGGGATGAGGGAGCGGGTTCCCGGGACCCGCTCGCTGATCCCGCTGGGCGGGACGGCTCTGTTCCAAACCGCCAGCCGCTTACGCCAGGGCCGCCTTGCGCGTGGCCGCGTTCCAGTTGACCTGCCGCTTGGCTTTGTAAGCCTGGATGGCTAGGTGGCAGGGCGTGGCCGCCTGCTCCCCGACGGCAACCGTGCAGTTTGGCTGCGTCCGCGTCTTCATGCACTCGAAGAAGTTCCGCTGGTGCACGATGACGCAGTCGGTCGGATCCAGGTCGTTGGTGTTGATGGTGATGGCCTTGCGCTCCGGGTATTTCTTTTCGTAAATCGCCTCGGGGGTAAGAATCAGCGTCTTCAGATCGAGCACCTGCAGGGTGCTTTCCGAGCCGAGATACTCTTCTCCGTAACCGAAGCGCGAGTTGCCGAACATGCAGGTGTAATCGACCGTGAAGCCGGGGTATTGGAAGACCGAGTGCCAGGTGTCGGGCACTTCGCGGCCGTCATCCCACAGGTAGATTCCGCCTTGCGAGATCACGCTCTCGGGCGCGGTTGCCCCGGTGACCATGTGAACGCCGTCGAGCTGGTGGGTCATCAGGTCGGTGGCGATGCCCTGGGAGTAATCCCAGTAGAGCCGCCACTGGAACATGCGCGCCTGGTCCCAGGGGCGCTTCTTGGCCGGTCCCAGGAAGGCCTCCCAGTTGCAGGTCTGCGGCGAAACCGGGGTCTCGGGAAGCCCGATCGGATAGCGCCACTGCGGCGTCATGGTGTTGCGGTACCAGAAGGCCCGCACCACGGTCACCTTGCCGAGCACGCCCGACTCGAAGATTTCGCGGGCCTTCTTGTAAATCGGGCTGCTGCGCCGCTGCGTGCCCACCTGGACGATAACCTTGGATTTCTGCGCCGCCTTCACCAGGTCCTCGCCCTCCTCGACGGTGTGCGCCAGCGCTTTCTCCAGGTACGTGTCTTTGCCGGCGGCGATGGCATCCAGCCCCATGCGGTGGTGCCAGTGCTCCGGGGTGGCGATCAGCACGGCGTCGATGTTCTTGCTGTCCAGCATCTTCCGGTAGTCGCTGAAGACCTCCGGGGCCGGCCGGCCGGCCTTGGTGGTGGTGTCGATGGCGCGCTTGATGTAGCCCTGGTAGGCGTCGCAAATACCCGCCACCTGCACGCCGGGAATGCTCTTCAGCACGTTGCCGAGCAGGAAATTGCCGCGGATGCCGAGGCCCACAAAGCCGGCGCGAATCTGGTCACTGGCGCCCAGCGAGCGCAACACGGCCGGGCCGGTCATGCCGGCCAGCCCCGCGCCGGCGCCCGACTTCTTCAGAAACTCCCTGCGGGAGAACGGATCGGTCATAAGGCTCACCTCGTGTCAGGCCCGGTTAAGGCCGGGCCCTCACAGAAAAATGGCGGATGGCTGCGGCCGCCGGTGGCTGCCGGCGCCCCCTGCATCCTGAACTCGGGCGGAAAAATGGCTTCCCGCCCGAGCCTCCGATTGTACTCCCCGCGCCACAAGCGCCACAAGCGGCTACGAGGTGTTCCGATGGCCGCCGGCGGCAGCAGCGCCGCGAGCGTGGGCGAGCGGTCCCCAGTAACGACAGAGCGGTTGCAGCGGCTGGTAACCGCTCCCTGACGGTCGCGGCTCTGTTGCTTTCTCAGTCGGCGGGGACGGGCATTTCTTCCCGGAGCGGCTCGGCGGCGAAAACGTGACGGCGGGCCCGCCGCCCCGTGAACCAGCCCTGGAACGATTCCATGTAGGTGTAAAAGACCGGCGTCAGGTAGAGGGTGACCACCTGCGAGAACACCAGGCCGCCCACCACGGCGATGCCCAGCGGGCGCCGCGACTCGGCCCCGGCGCCGAATCCCAGCGCGATGGGCAGCGTGCCCATCAGCGCCGACATGGAGGTCATCATGATGGGCCGGAAGCGGACCAGGCAGCCTTCATAGATCGCTTCCATCGGCGGCTTGCCTTCCTTGCGCTGCGCCGCCAAGGCGAAGTCGATCATCATGATGGCGTTC
>JAPKYU010000319.1 GCA_026394175.1 Acidobacteriota bacterium
ATTCTACATCATTTATGAGCATCTTTCGCCTGGATTTTGGCCCAGGTGTCGCGCAGGGTGACGGTGCGGTTGAAGACCGGCCGTCCCGGCTGTGAGTCGGGATCGACGCAGAAATAGCCGACCCGCTCGAACTGCACGCGCGAGCCCACCGGCAGGTTCGCCAGGCTGGGCTCGAGCCGGCAGCCGGTGAGAACCTCTTCCGAGCTGGGATTCAACTCGGCCACGAAATCGTCGGCGGCATGAGGATCCGGGCGCCTGAACAGGTACTCGTACAGCCGGACCTCGGCCGGCACGGCATGCGCGGCGCTCACCCAGTGCAGGGTGGCTTTGGGCGAGCGGCCGTCGGGGGCGTTGCCGCCGCGCGTGGCCGGATCGTACGTGCAGCGTAATTCCACGGTCTGCCCGGCCGCGTCCTTCACCGCCTCGCGGCAGGTGATGAAGTAGGCATAGCGCAGGCGCACCTCGCGTCCCGGCGCCAGCCGGAAGAACTTCTTCGGCGGATCCTCCATGAAGTCTTCCTGCTCGATGAACAGCACGCGGGAAAAGGGCGCCTGGCGCGTTCCGGCCGCGGGGTTCTCCGGGTTGTTAATAGCCTCGAACTCCTCCACCTGGCCTTCGGGATAGTTCTCGATCACCACCCGCAGGGGCCGCAGCACCGCCATGCGGCGCTGGGCGGCGGCGTTCAGGTGGGCGCGCACGCAGTGCTCGAGCAGCGCGTAATCCACGATGCTTTCGCGCTTCACCACGCCGGTCATCCGCGCGAATTCGCGGATGGCTTCCGGAGGGTAGCCGCGGCGCCGGATGCCGGAAAGGGTGGGCATGCGCGGGTCGTTCCAGCCGCGCACGTGTCCCTCATCGACCAACTGGAGCAGGCGGCGCTTGGAGAGCATGGTGTAGGAGAGGTTCAGGCGCGCAAACTCGAACTGGCGCGGCCGCCAGGGCACCGGCAGGTTCTCGATGAACCAGTCGTACAGCGGGCGATGGACGTCGAACTCCAGCGTGCAGATGGAGTGCGTGATTCGCTCGATGGCGTCCGACTGGCCGTGGGCGAAGTCGTAGGTGGGATACAGGCACCACTTATCGCCGGCGTGCGGGTGCGCCGCGTGCAGGATGCGATACATCACTGGATCGCGGAGCATGATGTTGGGCGAGGCCATGTCGATTTTGGCACGCAGCACCCGCGCCCCGTCGGGAAACTCGCCGGCGCGCATGCCCCGGAACAAATCCAGGTTCTCCTCGACCGAGCGGTTCCGGTAGGGGCTCTCGCGCCCCGGCTCCGTCAGCGTGCCGCGGTACTCGCGGGTCTCGTCGGCCGACAGGTCATCGACGTAGGCCTTGCCCTCGCGGACCAGGTGCTCGGCCCATTCGTAAAGCTGCTCGAAATAGTCGGAGGCGTAATACAGGTGCGGGCCCCAATCGAAGCCCAGCCAGCGCACGTCTTCCTGAATGGAGTCAATGTACTCCTGCTCTTCCTTGGTGGGATTGGTATCGTCGAAGCGCAGGTGGCAGCGCCCGCCGAATTCCTGGGCGATGCCGAAGTTGATGCAGATGGACTTGGCGTGGCCGATGTGCAGGTAGCCGTTAGGCTCCGGCGGGAAGCGCGTCACCGGCGCCTGGATTTTGCCGGCGGCGATGTCGGCCGTGACGATTTCGCGGATGAAGTCCAGGTTGGTATCGTTCATCTCTGGTTCATTTCACCACAAAGACACAAAGTACACAAAGATCACGAAGTGACCGTCTTGGTGATCTTCGTGTCCTTCGCGTCTTTGTGGTGCAGCTTCAATAAGTCTGCTGCCTTGCGGATGCGGCGGCGGCACGTTTCCTTGCCCAGCACCGCCAGGGTCTCGAACAGCGGCGGCGTGGCGGAGCGGCCGGTGGTGGCGATGCGCACCGCCATGAACAATTCTTTCACGCTCCAGCCGGCCGACTCGCCGAAGGCCCGCAGCTCACTCTCGATGACGGCGTCCGTCCACTCCACGAGCCGATCGATCTTCTCCTCCAGCAGCGACGACAGCATTTTGGCCGTCTCCGCCGGCGTGCGGCCTTGGGGCACCATGGCCGACAGCGCCGCCTGGCCGTAGGCCACTTCCCCGGAGAAGAAAAAGCCCGCGTAGTCGAAGAAATCCTCGAGCGTCTCGATGCGCTCCTGGCAGAGCGGCAGGACGCGCAGCAGGTACTCGTCGGAAAGCAGGTGGCCGCGCAGGCGCTCCAGCAACTCGCGCGGCGCCAGTTTCCGCAGGTAGACGCCGTTCAGCCAGCGGAGTTTCTCCAGGTCGAAGACCGGCCCGCCCAGCGAGATGCGCTCCAGCGCGAAATGCCCGACGAACTCCGGCAAGCTGAATTCCTGGCGCTCGTCCGGCATCGCGTAACCCATCAGCGCCAGGTAGTTGAGCAGCGCCTCCGGCAGGAAGCCGGCGCGGCGGTAATACTCGAGGCTGACCGGGTTCTTGCGCTTCGAGATCTTCGAGCGGTCCGGGTTCCGCAACAAGGGGAGGTGGCAGAACACCGGCTCCTCCCAGCCGAAGCTGCGGTAGAGCTGCACGTGTTTGGGCAGGGAGGGCAGCCATTCCTCGGCGCGCACCACGTGGGAAATCTTCATCAGGTGGTCATCGACCACATTGGCCAGGTGGTAGGTGGGGAAGCCATCGCTCTTCAGGAGCACCTGGTCATCCATCTGCGGGCGCTCGAAGCGCACCTCGCCGCGCAGCAGGTCGCGCACCGCCATGCTCTCGTCCAGCGGCATGGCCAGGCGGATGACGTGGGGCTCGCCGGCCTGGCGGCGCCGGGCGGCCTCGGCCGGGTCCAGGCCGCGGCACTGGCGGTCGTACCCGAGCGTAAGCTTCTTCTGCCGCTGCTCCTCGCGCAGGGCCGCCAGCCGCTCCGCCGCGCAGAAGCAGGGGTAGGCAGCCCCCTTGCGCGCCAGTTCTTCGGCATGCTGGCGGTAAATTTCGCTGCGCTCGCTTTGGCGGTACGGGCCATAAGGGCCGCCCACGTCGGGCCCCTCGTCCCACGACACCCTCAGCCAGCGCAGGGCGTCGAAGATCATCTTCTCGCTGGCCGGATGGCTGCGCTGGCGGTCGGTGTCTTCGATCCGCAGGACAAACTGGCCGCCGTGCCGGCGCGCCAGCGCGTAGTTGAACAGGGCCACATAGGCGGTGCCGACGTGCGGATCACCCGTGGGACTGGGCGCGATACGAGTGCGAACCACCATGCTCACCAGCTCATTTCACCACAAAGGCACGAAGAACACCAAGGGACACAAAGGGGCAGGCTCTTAACGTGTGAAGAGATAGACAAGAACAAGCACCACGGCGATGAATAGCGCCATGAAGCCGACGGCGCGAAGCGAGGGCAGCCCGCTCTCCTTCGCCGGTTCCTCGGTGGCCGGCCCCATCAGGCCCAGCGGGGAAGGCCGGCGGACCTGGCGCTGGCGCGGCGGCGCCGTCCCCGCCGGTGGTTCCTTCCCGTAATCCTCAAACGGCACGTGCTCTTGTTGGGGTTCCTCCGGCCGGTCCTGCTCTGCCATGTTCGTATGATACCTTGACTGTGGGCTGTAGGCTGTAGGCTACAGGCCCCTCCACTTTGGCCCACAGCCTACAGCCAAGCTTTACATCTCGTCGAGGAATTCCAGGACTCCGAACTTGGACGGCACGTGGAAGGTGTCCGATTCCGTATAGCACCAGGCGGAAAGCTCGGCGGGGCGGCCCTCGGGCCGGTCGTAGCGATAGAAGTTGATGCGCCAGCGGTCGCCGGGCCGGGGCGGGAGCGCGGCGTGGCCCGCGGCATCGCGCAACCCTTCCCAGGGAATGGCCAGCTCCACGCTCCAGCCCAGGTCGCCGCCCAGCAATTCGTCGCGAAAGATGTGGACGGCGTGCTCCAGGCCTTTCAGTTGCCAGGCGCCCCACCGCTGCCAGTCCCACTGCTGGCGCGGCAGGTAAATGTTCTCCACCAGCACGTCGCGCACGGCGTTCTGCGGGTTGATCTGCAGCTCGACGTAAGGGCGCCCTTCCCCGCCCGGATCGATAAAAATCTCCATCACTTCTTCGTGCCAGAGGGGGACGTCGTAGCGGGTTTCCGTGGCCCAGACGCAATCGTCCACGCCGGCCATGCCGATGTAGAGGAAGCGGGCATCCCAAAGCGCCATGGCCTGCGTTCGGAAGCGAGGCTGGAGCGGCCCCGTGGCGACCGGGCCGCTGCTGACGTCGGGGTAGGCGTGAAAATCGTCGGCCCGCGCACAAACCTGCCAGGCCAATTCATCCAAGCGCCCGTCGATGGTGATGGGGCCGGCGGGATGCCGGCAGGGATAGCGCTTCATAGAATTAAGAATTGTGAATTATGAGTTATGAATTGAACCGCGAGGCCCAAGAGGCCGCCGTTCTTAATTCATGACTCATAATTCATAATTTCCGGCCCTTCAGGCGCCGGCCTTGGAGGTGAACAGGCGGCTGGGCGGCACCCGCTTCCAGTCGTCGAGAAACATCTGCAGGCCGTCCTCGGTCAACGGATGCTGGTACAGGGCCCGCAGCATGTCGAACGGCATGGTGGCCACATCGGCGCCGGCCAGCAACGAATCCAGCACCTGCTTCGGGCTGCGAATGCTGGCGGCCAGAATCTGCGTCTGGAAGCCGTAGTTGTCGTAGATCTGCCGCATTTGCCGGATCAGCTCGCCGCCATCGTGGCCGACCAGGTCGAGCCGGTGAATGAACGGGCTGATGTAGGTGGCCCCGCACTTGGCGGCCAAGAAGGCCTGCAGCGGGCTGAAGCACAACGTGACGTTGGTCTTGATGCCTTCCTTGGCCAGCACCTTGACGGCTTTCAGCCCCTCGATCATCACCGGCACTTTCACCACGGCGTTCTTGTGGAAGGCGGCGATGCGCCGGCCTTCCTCGATGATTCCTTCAGCATTGGTGCTGACGGATTCCACGCTGATCGGTCCGTCCACGATGGAGAAGATTTCCTCCAGGACCGAATCGAAGTCCTTGCCCGAATTGGCGATGTGGGTGGGGTTGGTGGTGACTCCGTCGATGATTCCCCAACTCCAGGCCTCGCGGATTTGCGCTATGTCGGCGGTGTCGATAAACAGTTTCATGAGTGCAATCCCTCCATGTGATGGTGTTTGGCCCGTTCACTATTTTTCGCGGGAACGGCCGGCGCCTATCTGTTCGGTGATGCCATGATAGCAAAATCCGGGGGCAAACCGCCGGTCCACCGCCTTCCGCTTTCTGCGGTCATCCCGGCGTGATGCGCGGCAGCGCGGCCACGTACTCCACCATGGTCACCGCCAGGTCGGGATGGCGCTGGAGCACGGAGGCGGGATAGCGCGGCGTCACCGGCCCGTACAGCACGCGGCGCATCACCGGCGACTGCCAGGGCCGCATCAGGTACACGCGCATCCGGGCCGCCTGCATCACTTCTTTCATTCCGATGGTCACGGCCATGGGCGGGATGGAGGCGATATCGCCGGTGGCGCAGCCCAACGCGCTCTGCGTGCGCGTTTCCGGCGTCAGGCGGACCAGCCGTGTGGGCTGATCAAAATAGCTGTCGTCCTGCGGCTCATCGGGCCAGGGCGGCACGTTAAAGGCAAAGTGCCCGTCGATGCCGAACCCGCCGTAGCAGGCTTCCACCCCGCCCTCGTGGCTGATGCGCGCCCCAAACTCGCCGGGGCGCTCCGGATCCGGAAACACCATGTTCTCCGGCCGGGGCCGAAGCGGCGGTTCCAGCACCTCGTAGAAGTTGCGCCGCATGTAAGCGCGGAAGCTGAGCGGATGGTCCGGAGGGATCATGCACCCGTGCTGGTCGCAATACTCGTCCATGTTGAACGTGATCAGCCGGGCGCAACTGATCTGTTCGCGGTTCAGCCACTGGGCCGCGCACCGGTAGTCAAACGGCCCAACCGGAAGAATCACCGTCGTGCGGCGGCCAATCATGTTGTTCTCCCGGATCAGCCCGCCGAAGTCCCGCGCGAATTCGCCCCACAGGGCTTCGAGCGTCGGGACGATCTTCACCGGAAAACGCTTCTCGGCGGCCACCTGCTGGCGCGTGATGGCCAGCGGATCGTCGTAATAACAGACGGGTTTCATATCGCCACGAGGCGAGGCACACCCAGCATGCTAATGTGCTGTCTCATAAATAGCCCGACAATGGCGAAGGCAGAAAGCGGAAGGGTCGCCGCGGCGACCAGCAAGCCCGCCGCGGCGGGCGTTTGCCGCCTTCCGCCTTCTGCCTTCCGCCTTCATCGTTGTAAACCTATTTCAGAGACACAACACTAAGAACTGAGCCTCAGGTAGTGAGGCAAATCGGGACCGAGCAGCGGCAAGGCATAGCGGCGGAACGACTCGGCCGGGTAGTTGCCCTCCTCGTTCATGAACTCGCGCGGCATGGCGCGCTGGTGGCCGCCCACTTCGGCCAGTGCAGCCAGCCCGAAGCCGCAGCGATACGGGGAGGAGGAAACGCGCTCCAGGGTCACCATCTGGCCGCTCACGCCGAGCAGGGCGTGCCGCACGGCCACCTCGCCGGCCTGCTGCGCCTCCTCGCGGTCGGGCGGCGAGACCCAAACGGCCGAAACGCGGGTGCACAGCCCCGGCTTCTCGTTGTGCACGCGCAGGCCCAGTTCGCGTCCGATCAGCCGCGCCAGCTCCACCGACACGTTGCCGGCCAGGGGGCGGCCGAAGCCGTCCCGATCGCTCTCGCCCGAGGTGTTGTAGACCGGCTCGCCATGCTCGTCCTTGACCCCCTCGGAAACGACGGCCACCAGCCGGCCGAGCTGCTTATACACGCGCTCGACGTCGGCCAGAAACTTCTCGCGCACAAACGGGATCTCCGGAACGTAGACAAGCTGGGGTCCGTCCTGGGGCGAACGGGCCGCCAAAATGGTGGCCGCGGCCAGCCAGCCGGCGTTGCGTCCGATGGTCTCCATGATGTGAATCGGGAAGGGGATGGCTTCGCTGTCCCGGCCCAGCTCCAGCGCGGCGACGGCCAGGTATCGCGCGGCGCTGCCGTAGCCCGGGGTGTGATCGGTGCGCACCAGGTCGTTGTCGACCGTCTTGGGAATGCCCATGACGCGCAGATCGTGGCCGCGCTCGACCGCCAGCCGCGCCAGCTCCGCGGCCCCCAACATCGTCCCCTCGCCGCCGTTGAAGAACAGGAAGCGGATGTTGTAACGGCGCAGGTTCCCCAAAATGCGGTCGTAATCGTCGGGCTCGATGCGCCGGCGGCTGCTGCCCAGGACCGACGCGGGCGTGCCGGGAAGCGCGTCGATCACCGCGGACGGCTCGCGCCGCAGGTCGATGAAGTTCCCCTCGATCAGTCCTTGCGCGCCGTGGCGCGCTCCATAGATTCCCTCGACCTGCGAATGGCGCAGCGCCTCGCGAATGACGCCGTAAAGGGAAGCGTTCATCACGGCGGTGGTGCCGCCGCCGTGCGCAAACACCAGATTGCCGCGCAAAGAGAATGTGCCGGCCGTTGCCATCAGGGATGTGTTATCAGAAGACACCGTGGGAGTCAACGAGATGGCGCGCCATCGGGCTCCGGTATCCGATGAACCACCAAGACACGGAGACACAAAGTCTTGGCGTCTTGGTGACTTGGTGGTTCAATTAAAGCGATGAGTCTGACGCGCCGTAAGTTTTTCCTGCTCGGTGGAGCGGCCTTGGCCAGCCTGGAGGACGCCCGCGCACTGCCTGACGGACAGGGCCCGCGCGAGCCGCGCAGCTACTACGGCGGCTTTCGCGTCGGCATCTCCGCCCGCTGCTTCGGTAACCTGCCGATCAACCAACTGACCGCCAAGGTGACCGCGCTGGGATTGAAATACCTGGAGCTTTCGCCCGCCCAGGCGGACCTCTCGGCCATTTCGACACCTGATCTGCGCCGCTTGCGCGCCCAGATCCTGGATGCCGGGCTGAGCGTCCACCACTACGGCGTGTGGCAGGTGCGCGGCAAACCCCGGCGGCGCGACCTGGAGATGATCTTCGGCCGGGCCGAGGAGTTC
>JAPKYU010000562.1 GCA_026394175.1 Acidobacteriota bacterium
GCGGCTACCTGAGAGCCACCGTCAACGACTTTTTTCAGGCCGGCCCCGATCAGCCGGTTTATGCGGCCACCAACAGCGGGTTGTTCAAGTCGGCCGACTCCGGCGCTACCTGGAATCCGGATACTCCGCGTTTCCCGGTGACCGCCGTGCCGGCCGACGGCAACTTCCTGGTGGCCGGCGGTGAAAACGGCCTTGAGCTTTCCTTCAACGGCGGCGCGTACTGGTTCCATGTGTACCTGCCGGTCGAGGGCATGCCCGGGCGAGTGAATGCCGTCGCGCTTTCCGGGGAGTTGCTGCTGGCGGCCGGCGAGGCGGGCCTATTTCGCTCCCCCGACCGCGGCGCCACCTGGGAACGCAAGGGCCACGGCATGCCGCTGGGGCCGGTTCCCGGCGTGCGCTTCCGCCCAGGCAATGGAAGCGAGGTTTACGCCAGCGCCCGGCTGACGGGCAATGTCTACGTGTCCGATGACGGCGGCCAGACTTTTCGGGCCTTGGAGCGCCAGGGGCTGGTCGCCTCGCGCCTGGGCGCCCTGGAGATCCTGCCCCGCCGGCAATCGCTGACCCTGCTGGTCGTCTCCGCCTTTGACGGCTTGTTCGTCCGCGAGTTGACAGGCCCGGCGGCCGCCTCCGGCAGCCCTGTTCCTCCGGCGAACGGCCGGTGAGTTTGCACCGCCGGCCTCCCGCCGGCCCCGCGATCTGGCGCCGGCCGCCCATTTTCCGCTGTTTAATTGGCCGGTTTAATGGATTATAGGACGGTTGTGTCTATTTCCTCCTCCTTTATTTTGTTATACTTACGTGACCGTAGCCATTACTTTAATGGTTATCTATTGGCTGGGGCCTAGAAACTCTGAAATTACTACACTGTCTCCATAATTTCATTATAGCATACGTGTCAAGTCTGCAAACGTTTTCACGGCCTGCGCCCGTTGAAAACAAAGCAAATATAGTTCGGACAGCGGATTCAGTGGCACAGGCTTCGAGCCTGTGTCCGCAAAGCACCTGCCTGCCGCCGCCGGCGGAGCCGTAGGGGCGCCGCTTGCTGCGCCCCCCTTTCGGGCCTGTACCGGCGACCGCCAGGCCAACCAGCACCTTCAGGCCTTCACGCCCCACAGGATCGGAAGCGAGGAGTGGGCCGGTGATTTCGCTACTCTGAATTGGCCCCTTTTGATCATCTGATTTGGCTCCACCCATCAAACAAGAACTGACTATCCTGTTTCGGGCTTTACGCAGCGCGACTACCTGAAGCCTGGAGCCTCGGCTCTCGGCCCGCCCGGCTCAACAGCAGACCGATCAGTTCATGCTCTCTTTAAACATGCTCCACCAAGCAAAAATCGCGCAGTTCAGGCTGTCCTCATTCCCCGGATGATCGCGCACGCGGCCGACACCTACGAGGCCTTTCTGACGCGCAGAGGCAGGTATTAGCGGACGGGAGCCCAATATTCTGGCTGGTTGCTGATTGCCGGGTAGTGCCCTGCCTGCGTGTCCTGGTGGCGATATCTGCGCTCGCTCTGCTGACGAATCATCGGCTGATAGGCGGCCAGGTCTGCGAGTTCGGCGGCCTCGGTCTTGTAGTCGATGATTTCCCATCCCGAAGGAAACCGGAGCGCCAGATCGATGACACCGGTTTGATACATTGGCGGTTCCACGCCCGGCACTGCCGCCATAAATGGCACCTCGACCAGGCGACGATCGGCGTTACGGGCGCGCTCCCAGAAAGCCGATGACATTACGGCCGACACCGTCTCGACCGCTTCCCGCAGGAAGGGTTCGCATTCAGCATCCAATCTGGCAGGCCAGGCGCCGCACGCCTCGAGTTCGCCCCGCTGGCAGTTCGGGTGCGCCGCGGCATACCCGAGCAGCGCATGCACGAGCCGTCCCCAGGCAGGGCCGTGAGCACCGTCCGCTGCCGCAGCGTGGCGCGTGGTTGCTCCAACCGATGATGTAACTGCCTCTACAGTCCATGAAGGCTGAACCACTGCGGTTTGGATCTCTGCGCGTGCCGCGGTCGCGGCCCGCCACGCGTCCGCATCGATTGGAACACGCTGAGTAGCAAGCGCCGGCTGAACGGTCGGAATTGGAACTTCGGGCGCACCATTGAGAAACAATGAAAGGCCCGATTCCCAAGGCCGGACGGAAAGCCTGTCGGCCTTGTCCCATCGGCTTACAACCAGCATCTGCATTGGGCGCGTGCAGGCGACGTAAAGCAGACGCGTTTCTTCAGCAGTGACATAAGGCAACTCCGCAGCTTCATAGCCTGCCCAGTTCTCGGGTTCGGCCACGACTTCGCCCCCAAAAGGACCCTTGGGGCGCCTCACCTGGAGATGCCCGACTGCCTGGTTGCCTGCTCGGACGATATGAACCTGAGCTCGGGGCTCCACGCCCGCAAGCGGATCGGCGAGGAAAACGATGCTCGCCTCGAGGCCCTTCGCCTTGTGGAGGTTCATCACGCGCACCACATCTAGCCTGCCTGGCTCCAACGTAGGGGGATCCGCTTCTCCTGAACTCGCCCATAGAGCGAGCTCATCAACCGCTTGGGCCAGAGAAGCCCCACTCTCGGCCGCCGCTCGCAGGCAGTCGATGGCGAAAACGAGAGCGCCCGCTTCTGCACCGCCAGCCGATTCCGCTGCCGCTCTCGCAAGCAGTCCGGTCGCTTCGAGTATCCTGTCGATTGCAGCTCCGACGGGCAGGAGGCGCGTCCATCGGAACATCTCGCTCAAGGTGGCGATCGCGTCTCCAACTGGCCCGCGGTCTACCCTCTCATCAGGCACGGTCAAGAGAAAACGTCCGCCGGCGCGTCGAAAGTCAAATAGCGATTCATCGTCCAATCCGAACAACGGGCCACGAAGGACTCCGACGAGGGCGACCGAGTCATCAGGGTTGTACAGCGCGTACAACAGGGAAGTCAGGGCCAGAACTGAAGATGAACCGGCTAGGCTCTCGCTGCCAGTTACCTCATACGGCACGCCCGCACGCTCAAGTTCGCTGGCGTACAAGGCAAGGTTGCGCTTCCGGCGAGTGATGACCATGAAGTCCGCCCACCGCCTGCGTCCTGCCGTCTGCTCGGCCTTGATACAAGCCGCTATCGAACGCGCATCTACTGCTGGCACTTCCCTGCGGTTGACGCCTCCGGGGATCCGCAATTGAAATACACCAACAGGCCCACCCCAAGGGACGTTGACACCGTCCAGTTCGCGGTATGCAGGCTGCTGAGGGGAAGCGGTGACCGGAAAGAGAGTCGTGAAAGCCCGGTTAGCCCAGCCAGAGAGCGCGGGTACGGCCCGGTAGCATGTCGTCAGTTCGAGGACCTGGCCCCCCGACTGGCGGATACGCCCCTTCGCCTGTTCGTAGATTTCAATATCAGCCCGCCGAAAACGAAATATTGATTGTTTCGGGTCGCCGACCAGGAACAGGGCACCCGGCCGTAACGGCAGGGCGGTCCAATCGGTACCCGCTACCGACTCGGCGGCGAGCAAGAACACGATCTCCGTCTGGATGGGATCGGTGTCCTGGAACTCGTCGACGAAGATCCTCGGGTATTTCCGTTGAAGTGCATAGCGGACGTCCGTGTTCGTGCGCAACACCCGCGCGGTGAGTTGAAGAAGATCTTCGAAGTTCAGCTCCCCGCGCATTCGCCGTTCGTCGGCGGCGTAGTCCCGGGCTAGAAGGCCCAGTGTGACTACCAGGCGGTAGACGTAATGACGCCACGCCTCAAGGAAAGGGGTGACGAGCTGATTCTGGAACTGCTCCACCAACTGCCCGGCTTGAAGCGCGACCGGCTTCGATGCCCACCACTTCTGTTTGGGCTGGAAGCTCTTCTCCCATTGCTTCAGAAGGCGTACCAGAACGGGCAGCCTGCCACGGTCGGCAGAACGGAGCGCCGGGGAGAACTCGCGCGCCTTTTGTTGAATCGGACAGGTAGTTTCTTCTGCAATCGTGTTGGGCAGCAAGCGGGTTAGCGCATCCCAGAAGCGGTCAAGACCACCCCATGCTGCATTCGGGTCTGGCATAGCGGCATCGCCGGCGGGGAATTGCACGTCCGGATACTGACAGAGAACGTCGAACGCCGGCCTGAGGTGCTCTATC
>JAPKYU010000186.1 GCA_026394175.1 Acidobacteriota bacterium
GCTGCTTCTGGGTGTGCGCCTGCTCGAGCAGGATCGCGCCCTGGCCCGCCAGAGGCAGACGGAGATTCTGGAGCAAGCCTGCGACCGTGGTGTACGGGCGCTGGAACAGAACCTCGCCATCTTGACCAAACGCATCGCCGACCCCTCTTGGGCGCCGGCGGACATTCCCGGCGATTCGGTGTACGTCGTTCTGCGCCCCGATCGCGCCCAGGCAACTCCGCCGGGCAGGCTGCCGTATTATCCATCCGGGCAGATGCTGAGGGAACCGCCGGCCGAACCTTTCGGCGAACTGGAGTCGCAGGAGTTCAGGGCGCAGAACCTGGAGAAGTCGCTGGAGATCAGCCGCAAACTGGCGGCCTCACCCGATGCGCTGATACAAGCCGGCGCGTTGCTCCGCCAGGCCCGGATTCTGCGCAAGCTGGGCAGGGCGGCCGAGGCTCTTCAGGTATACACGACACTGAGCCGGGTCACATCCGTTTCCATCGGCGGCATGCCGGCCGATTTGCTGGCGCGCAGGGCCCGGTGCGCCCTCCTGGCGGAACAATCACGGCAGAGCGAACTTCGACAAGAGGCGGCAGCGATTGCGGCCGACATGCGTGCCGGCCGATGGCAGTTGGACCGGGCATCGTTTCTCCACGTCGCCGGACAAGTCGGGACCTGGCTGGGTTCGGAGCTTCGCGCCAGCAACGAGGAAGAGGCGCTGGCCGCGGCCGTCGCCTGGCTTCACCAGAAATGGACCAGCACGCCGCCGGATCGATTCGCATCTACGGGAATCCAGTTCCAGCCCTTTGGCGGCGTGCCGGTTACCATCTTGTGGGCGTCCGGGGGTGGCCGCGTTGCGGCGCTGGTTGCGGGACCGCGGTACTTGCGGACGCACTGGCTGGCGGAGGTCCAGAAAGCCGCCAGTCCCGCGCGGGCGTATTTCGCCGCCAACGGCGGGAAACCTGTCGCCGGCGACGCTCCCCCGGGTGGCCGCGGCGACCCCCGAAGAGTCCAGCGCACCGCCGCCGACACGGGATTGCCTTGGAGTGTCGTTACGGCCGGCGCCGGCCCCGAGGAAGAATCCGGCGAGCTGGCCGCGCGGCGCCGCATCCTGCTGGCGGGCCTCGGCGCGCTTCTCGTCCTCATCTCGGCCGGAAGCTACTTGATCTGGCGTTCGGTGAACCGCGAGCTGGCCGTAGCACGCCTGCAGTCCGATTTTGTGGCCGCCGTTTCGCATGAGTTTCGCACCCCACTGACCGCGCTCCGGCAATTCAACGACCTGCTGGGGGAAGAAGACGATCTGCCGCCGGAGAAGCGCCGCACCTACTATCAGGCGCAGACCCGCGCCACGGAACGCCTTCACCGGCTCGTCGAGTCTCTGTTGGACTTCGGCCGCATGGAGGCCGGCGGGCGGCCCTACCGGTTCCAGCGGCTGGATGCCGCCGCGCTCGCCAGAGATGTGGTGGAGGAGTTTCGCGGCGAAGTCACGGGACGCGGCTTTGCTGTCCAGTGCAGCGTGGATTCCGGCGAGTACCTGGTGGACGCCGACTCCGAAGCGCTCTCACGGGCGCTCTGGAACCTGCTCGACAACGGGGCGAAGTATTCGGGGGAAAGCCGCACCATCGAGCTGGCGGTGGGCCGCGCCGACAGCGCGGTGGCCATCGCCGTGCGCGACCGCGGGACCGGCATCCCAGCCTCCGAACAAAAGCGCATCTTCCAGAAGTTCGTGCGGGGAGAGGCGGCCAAATCGCAAGGCATCAAGGGAACCGGTATCGGTCTGACGATGGTGCGGCACATCGTACATGCCCACGGTGGCGAGGTTCGTGTCGAAAGCGAAGTCGGCCAAGGCAGTACGTTCACAATTACTCTGCCGGCAGTGACGAGTGACAAGTGACCAGTGACGAGTGGCTTGTCACTTGTCACTTGTCACTTGTCACTTGTCACTGGTCACTGGTCACTTGTCACTGGTCACTTGTCACTGGTCACTTGTCACTTGGAGGTTATGGCAATGGCACGCATATTGGTGGTGGAAGACGAACCGGACATCGCGCTGGGACTCGAGGAGGACCTCAAGCGCCAGGGCTACCAAGTGGAAACGGTGGGTGACGGCGAAAGCGCGGTGCGTCGGGCCAGCCGCGAGACCTGGGACTTGATCCTGCTCGATGTCATGTTGCCGAGGCTGGACGGTTTTGAAGTCTGCCGCGAATTGCGGCGGGCGCGCATCAAGACGCCCATCATCCTGCTGACCGCCAAGGTGCAGGAAGCCGAGAAAGTCATGGGCCTGGAACTGGGCGCTGACGACTATGTAACCAAGCCGTTCAGCCCGCGCGAACTGCGGGCCCGCATCCAGGCGGTACTGAGGCGGTTCAGCGGCGAGTCGCTTGGGTTGCACCGCTTCGGCGATGTCGAGGTGGACTTCGACCGCGCCGAAGTGCGCAAGAAAGGCCTCCCGGTCGATCTCACGGCCTTGGAACTCCGGCTCCTCCAGACGTTTATCGGGCGTCGCGGGCGCGTGCTGACTCGCGCCCAACTGATCGACGCCGCCTGGGACCAGGGCACGCACGTGAGCGACCGCGCCGTAGACACGCATGTGCTGAACCTGCGCAAGAAGATTGAAACGGTGCCCGGCCAGCCGCAATTCATCCGCGGCATCCGGGGCATCGGCTATCGCTTCGACGCCTGAAACGATTGCGGATTGCGGAATGCGGATTGCGGATTTCAAGCGGAACGCGGTCAATGCACGAGCCCTGGGAGCGCAGGCGTCTCGCCTGATGCCACTTAATACTGGTAGGCCAGCCCCGGAGGGGCGGCTGAAAATAGCCCAGCCTTTCAAGGCTGGGGTAACGGTGGCAATGGGCTGAGTCCCGTAGGGACGATTGAAAGGCATACAGGCAGCGGGTTTCAGCCGTCCCTACGGGACTCTTCCGCGCTGGCTCGCTGACCCAGCACTGAAGTGCTGGGCTATTTTCAGGCGCGCCTACGGCGCTTGATTTGGAACGAGTGACTGGCATGGGGCAAATGCCGGCGCTGCAGCAGAACCGGGAATTTGACGCAATCTGGACATTCGTCTGGCAAGGGCTTGACCGTGAACGATTACAGTGGCGCATCAGGAGGTTCGAAATGAACAAACATGGTGTACGAATCTTGATGCTGGTGGCGGCTGCCGCGCTGTGGCTGGCCTTTGTCCCCGCCGCGACTGCGCAAAGCCAGGACCGGGCGGAAGTGGCGCTGAAGGCCGCCATCGACAAGGAGGTGGTGGACGGGGATCTAAAGGGCGCGATCGAGCAGTACAAGAAGATCGTCGCGCAGCCCGGCGCCGGCCGCGCCACGGTCGCGACCGCCCTGCTGCGCATGGGCCAGTGCCACGAAAAGTTGGGCAATGCAGAGGCCCGCACAGCCTACCAGCGCCTGGTGCGCGACTTCGCCGACCAGGCCGAGATTGTGGCACAGGCGCGGATGAGGCTGGCGGCACTTGGCGGTCCCGGTGGCGGCGGGGCACTCGTCACACGCCGGGTTCTCACAGACGCCTCCGGCGTCGGCGAGGTCTTGACCCCGGATGGCAAGTACATCAGAGATATAGACTGGAAAACGGGTGACGTGGTCCAGTTCGAAGTTGCCAGCGGACAGAGGAGCCGAATCACAAATAGGGGGCCATGGGGCGAGGGTGAGAACTGGTACGAGTACCAACTGTTCTCACGCGACGGAAAACAAATCGTGTACGCCTCGTATACGAAGGAGAAGGAGTGGGCCCTTCAACTGCGGATTAGAAACCTGGATGGTTCGGGCCTTCGCACACTTTACAGTGAGGAAGGCTCTTACGTCCGACTTTTCGACTGGTCGCCTGACGGAGGGTCCATCCTCGCAATTCTCGAGCGTAAACCAAACAACTACACGGATGAACTGACGCTGATCTCGACAGCGGACGGCTCGGTGCGCGTCCTGAGGAGTATTGCTTCGGCCTGGTACACGTTGAAAAGGGCCAGGTTCTCGCCCGATGGGCGATTTGTCGCGTACAGTCTCGTGCGTGAGGGCAGCCCACCCCATGGCGACGTCTTCCTGATGACCGCCGATGGCCGGAATGAGGTGGTTGTTGCCGGGCATCCCGCGGAGGATCAACTGCTGGGATGGACCCCGGACGGGAGAAGCCTTGTCTTCCTCAGCGACCGCTCGGGGACGTGGGACATCTGGAGCGTCCACATCACCGGGGGGAAGCAGCAAGGAGAACCAGAACTGCTGAAAAAGAACTTCGGCTGGGATTCAGAGGTTCTTGGCTTTGCACCCGACGGCTCCCTTTATTACAAGACTTACACCGCTTTATGTCGCCTCTACAATGCTGTGGTCGACCTTGAAACCGGTAAGGTACTCGATT
>JAPKYU010000410.1 GCA_026394175.1 Acidobacteriota bacterium
TCCCGAAGGGATGCGGGGATATTAGCCGGGGGTAGAGGCCGCGTTTCTTGCGGCCGACACCCCCGGAAACCGAGTCCCCAAGAATTTACACCCACCCCGGCAGGGGTGCGTGGAAAAACACGGGGCATCGAGCGAGCCGCCGCCGGCTGCCAGGCACTCGCCGGCTCCCGACCCGCGTTCATTGGAACCCACTGAATCAACATAGCTTAATTGTCGCTGCACTTTTGGGAGAGGAGCCTGTTTTATCGAGCTGGCCATCCGCAATCGATTCGGCGACTTTTACCACCGGCTGCCAGCCAATCGGCGGATTGCGGCGTTGTGCCGCTCCCGTTGGAAAATCGCGTGGAATGTCCCTTGCGCCGGGAGACGAGGAGGTGTATACAAGCAATCCAGGGGCTAAACTATCGGGGGCTCAGCAATCGGCAAAACTTTCATAGTCTGAGGGCTTGTACCACCTCAGCGCAAGGGAGAGAGAGATGCGATTTCGACTGGCTGCACTGGTCCTGCTCGCCTCGGCATTGGCCGGCGCGCAGGAGTACCGCGCATTGATATCGGGCCAGGTGACCGATCCATCGGGCGCCGCCATCGCGGGCGCCTCGATTGTGGCAACCAATACCGCCACCAACGTCAGCGTCACCACTACGGCCGGCGCCGACGGGCGGTATGTGCTGGCTCAAGTTGCCTCGGGCGGCTACACGATTTCCTGCGAAGCGCGCGGGTTCAAGAAATTCGTCCGCACCGGGGTGACCTTGAATGTGGGTGATCGGGCCACAATCAATATCGCCCTGGAAATCGGCGCCGTGACCGAGAGCGTGACGGTGACGGCCGACCTGCTTACCACCGACACCGACCGCTCCGTCCTCAGCCAGTTGATGGACAACAAGGCCGTCAGCGAGCTGCCCCTGAATGGCCGGCAGGTCTTCATGCTGGTGCAGTTGTCGTCGGGGACGATTTTCACCCAACAACAATTCGGCGCCAGCGGCTTCTCCGGAACCCGCGCCTGGGACACCAACGGCAGTGTGACCATGCACGGAGGGGCCACCAGCAGCAACCAGTTCAATCTCGACGGCGCTTCCATCAACGCCGGCACCGGCGAATGGAAGTTCGCTCCCCTGGTGGACGGCATCCAGGAATTCAAGCTCTCGACGCCCTCCACCGATGCCTCTCTGGGCCTGTCCGGGGGTGGTGTGCTCAACATGACCATGAAGGGCGGCACCAACGAATTCCACGGCACGGTTTCCGAGTACGTCCGCAACAACATCTTCGACGCCGTTTCCACCCAAACGAATCAATCGCCGATCAAGGCCAAGCAACACCAGTGGAACGACTTCTCGGGACTGGTGAGCGGCCCCATCCGCAAGAACAAGCTCTTCTTCTCCGCTTGGTACGAGGGCTTTCGGGAGCGCGTCCCCTTCGCCACCACGCAGACCGTGCCGAGCGAACTGGAGCGCGTGGGCGACTTCTCGGATACCCGCAACGCCGCGGGCCAGTTGATCGTGATTTACGATCCTCTGATGACGGTCGCGTCGGGCTCCGGCTTCACCCGCACGGCGTTCCCCGATAACAAAATTCCGGCGGCGGCGCAGAGCACGATTTCCAAAAACATCATGAACTTCTTCCCCCGTGCGAACACCGCCGGGAACGCTTACACGCACGTGAACAACTGGATTTCCTCGCCCAATATCGGCAAGTACGGGTACAACGCCTGGTATTCCAAGTTCGACTACGTGTGGAACCAGAACCACCGCACCTCGGGCAGCGTCAGCCAGAATTGGGGCTTCGAGTACCGCGCCTCGAACGGCATTCAGGACAGCCCGGCCAAGTCCGGCAATGACCCGCTGCGGCGCATCAACTACGGTTCCACACTGGACCACGTCTGGACCGTCAATGCCACCACGGTAGTGAACGTCCGCGCCGCCTGGCAGCGCTACATAAACTACAGCGCCCAGGAAATGGCCGACAAATTCGACGGGTCTTCGCTGGGGTGGAAGAATCCTATCGGCTCGGCCCCTGTCGTCCACTTCCCGCAGCTAAACTTCTCGGGCTACCTGACCATGGCCACCGGCGGGTACAGCAGCAACCGCATCTTCTGGCCGGATCAGGCCTACACGCTGAGCGGCTCGGTCTCCAAGACCGTGGGGCGGAACTTCTTCAAAGCCGGCACGCAGATCATGGAAACCCGCCCCAACCGGTACACCTCGGGCTGGACGTACGGCACTTTTTCCTTCAACGCCGGCTTTACCCAACGCAACCCGCAGAGCTCCGACAGCACCTCGGGCAACAGCATCGCCTCGTTCCTGCTGGGTGACGTGGCCAGCGGTAGCACCGACGTCAACGCCTCCAGCGCCGCCGTCTTCCGCACCTACAGTCTTTACCTTCAGGACGACCTCAAGCTGACTCCCAAACTCAGCCTGAACCTGGGCCTGCGCTGGGACCTCCAGACCCCCATCACCGAGCGCTGGGGCCGCATGGTGACCGGGTGGGATTCCGCCACCAAGTACACGCTGGCCGGCGCCTCGGCGGCCGGCGGACTGCTGTTCGCGGGTCCCGGCCATCGCACCAGTTGGAGCGCCGGCAATACCAACTTCCAGCCGCGCCTTGGTGCGGCCTGGCTGATGACGCCCCGGCTGGTGATGCGCGCCTCCTACGGCATGAGCTATCTGCCCCTGGGCGGCACCGGCGGCCTGGTTACGGTGCGCCAGAACGGTTACTCCAGGAACACTCCGTATGTGTCCACCAGCGGCGGCGGGGTCAATCAGTACATCCCGAACCTTCCCGGCAACTCCACGTGGGCAACTCCCTTCCCCAACGGTGTCCTGCAGCCCTACGGCAATTCGCTGGGCCTCAAGACCTACGTCGGCCAGGGCGTGACCTACGACGCCCCGGACTATACCGTTCCTTACGTCCACCAGTTGAGTTTCGGCTTGGAGTACGAGTTGCCGTGGTGGAGGACCGTCCTGGAAGCTTCCTACGTTGGCAGCCGTACGCGCCACCTGACGATCAGCAGGGACATCAACGCCATCGCGCTGGCGGACCGGCTGCAATGCTTCGCCAATACCAGTTACTGCACCTCTTCGGTGCCGAACGTCTTTGCCGGCGCCGCCGAGGTGCTGGGGACTAGCCTGTACAACGCCACGATCACCCGCGAACAGTCGCTGCGGCCCTACCCGCAGTTTACAGGCGTGACCAAGGCCAGCCTGGCGATCGGCGAGCAGGCGGGAGACCTTCTCGAGGTGCGCGCCAACAAGCGCTTCAGCCACGGCCTGATCGCCAACGTCTCGTACACCTTCGGAAAAATCATCGTGATCCGCGGTTTCCGCGAGGCCCAATACACGGTCCCGTACCGCACCCTGTCGGACTACGATCGCACCCATCACGTCGCCCTCACGCTGCAGTACGACCTGCCGTTCGGCAACGGAAAACGGTGGTTGGCCGGCGCGCATGGCGTGGTCCAGCACGTTTTCGGCGGGTGGCAGTACAACACCGCGCTCGAGTACATGACGGGCGTGCCCACCGGCCGTCCCGACGCCTACAACCTGAGAGATCCCCAATTGCCGTCCGGCCAGCAAGCCTACAGCCGCTGGTTCAACACATGCACCCTGCTCACCAACGGCCAGCGCTCGAACTGCACGTCCGCGGACGAGCCGGTGGTGTGGGTGCAATTGCCGAATTATGCCCTGAGGAGTTACGACGACCGGTTCCCGAACATCCGCAACATGTGAGCCACCCAGGTGAACATGTCGATGTTCAAGAACTTCAAAATCAGAGAACGGCTGAACTTCCAGTTCCGCGCCGAGGCGTTCAATGCCTTCAACACGCCCATCTATCAGGGCCCGGACACCGGCCTGACGTCGAACAACTTCGGCCGAGTTACGATCGCGCAGCAGAATTTCCCGCGCAGCATGCAGTTCGCGTTCCGGCTGTCGTTCTGATCCGGTTGCAACAGGCGCACCGCCGACCGACATGCCTGTGGTCTGACCTGTGTGGGATCACGTAGGGACCGCCTTTTGCCCCGCTCGCCCAATTCCAGCCGCTGTGGGAATCACTGATTCCCCGGCACGCCGGGGCAGGCTTACGCCCTCCGCGGATCGTGTTGGGCTGCGGCGATAGCCGCTCTGCGGCTCTGTGGTGCGTTCTCTCACTGGCCAATCCCCGCCGGCATCGTACAATGGAGTTCCGATGCCGGTGCGCGGCGAATCTGCAGTGATGGAGCGGGCACGCGCGGCCTTGTTCTCGCCCGGCTCGCCATGGCCCTGGGTGGCGGTCGCCTGTCTGGCGCTGGTTCCCCACCTGGGCGTGCTGGCCAACCCGTTCGTCCTCGACGACTGGGCCATCATCGTCGAGAACCCCCAACTGTCCGACCCGCACGCCGTCCGCAAGATTTTCTCCGGCCACGTCGCTTCGTTCCTGGGCCCCTTCGGGGTCAGCAACTACTACCGGCCGATGATGCATTTTTTCAATTACTGCATCTACCGGCTGTTCGGCCCTGCCCCGCTTTGGTTCCATTTTTTCTGCCTGCTGCTGCACGCCGGGATCAGCCTGCTGGTGATGGCGGTGGTGAGGCGCATGTCGGAGAGCCGGCCGGCGGGCCTGCTGGCGGGGTTGCTGTTCGCCGTGCACCCGGCCAACACCGAGGTGGTCGCCTGGATTGCCTGTTCGCCCGATCTGCTGGCTTCGTTTTTCGTGTTGCTGGCGCTGCTCTTCTATTTCCGTTGCACCGAAGCGACGGGCGGCTCGCGGGTGGCGTGGCTGGCGGCCATGGGAGCCGCGCTGCTGCTCGCCGATCTGTCGAAGGAGATCGGGCTGCTGCTGCCCCTGGTGGTCGTGGTGTACGAAGCGGTGGTGCGGCGGCGCCCGCCGGCGGCCCAGCTCAAAGAGCGGCGCGCCGAGTATGCCGTGCTGGCCGTGGTTACGCTTGCCTATCTGGCGGCGCGGACCTGGGCTGTGGGTGGATTGTTGCCGGTCCAGCGGCGCACCCCGCTGGCCTTCGCCGACCACCTGTACACCGCGGTGGCGCTGTTCTACCGCTACGCGGCGCTGGCGGTCTGGCCCGCCCGCCTCAGCAGCCTCCGCTACTACTGGCCGAACCACAGCCCCTTGGAAGGGGCGGTGATTCTGGGTTGGCTCAGCGCCGGTCTTGTCGCCGGACTGGCTGTGTGGTTGTGCCGGCGGCGCAGCCCCCATTCGCTCGCCCTGTTGCTCTACCTGCTGCCGCTGGCCCCCATGTTCCAGTTGCCTTACCTGACCAACGTTCTCCTGATGATCGAGCGGGGCATGTACCTGGCGCTGGCCGGCTTCTGCTGGCTGGCCGCAGCCGCGCTTGTCACGGCAGGGAAGCGGTTCGGGGCCATCACGGCGGCGGTGGTTGCGGCTGTCGTCCTGCTCGGTTACACCGGCCGGAGCGCCGCCCGCATTCCCGAATGGGGCGATGAAATCGGCCTGTTCCGCGAGGGGCTGAAGGACGCGCCCGATCCGTTTCATCCCTCGCTGTACCTCGGCGAAGCGCTGCTGCGGCACCAGCGGCCGGCCGAGGCCGTGGCCGTGCTGAATGAAGCGCTGCGGCTGCGCCCCGGCTACCCCGAGACGCACAATGACCTTGGCCGGGCCTGGCTCGAGCTCGGCGATGCCGAGCGCGCCGCGCATCACTACCGGCGCGCGGCCGAGATCTGGACCGGGGAAAGCCGCCGGGACTTCGCCGCCCGCGCCTGGAACAACCTGGGCATCGCGCGCCGCGCCCAGCAGCGCCACGGCGAGGCCATCGCCGCCTACCGCCAGGCTCTGCGCCTGGATCCCGATCTGGCGCTGGCCCGCAACAATCTCGGCTACACCCTGCTGGTCGAAAACCAGGTGGAACAGGCCGTGGAGGAGTTGCGGGCCGCGCTGGCCCGGCAGCCGGGGTTCTGGCAGGCGCGCGCCAACCTGGGCCTGGCCTATGCCATGCGCGGGCAGTGGGACCCGGCGCTGGCCGAGCTGGCCGAGGCCGAACGCCTCAGCCCCGATAATCCCGAGGTGCAGGCCCGCATCGGCGAAGTGTGCCTGGCCCGCGGCGATCGTCAGGGAGCGCGGCGCTGGTTCATCCGGGCGCTGGCACGGGAACCACAGAATGCCCGTGCCCGCGCCGGCATGGAAGCAGTGAAGCGGCCGTAGCGGAACGGCGCCGAACCTCGAGGATCCCCGGAAACAAAGGCGCCGGCGCCCGGCCCGCCCTGGCAACGGCCTGGCCGGGTGGGCCGTTGGACGCTGGGCGGCTCTGAAGCTATAGTTAAAACGGATGGTCGATATTCATTGCCACATCCTGCCGGGCCTGGACGACGGCGCCGCCGACCTGGAGACTTCGCTCGAGATGTGCCGGGTGGCGGCCGACGACGGCATCGAAGCCATCGTCTGCGCCATGCACGCCAACGATCAGTACGCCTTCGATCCGGAGCTGGTCGAGCGGGCGATTGATGAAGTTCAGCAGAAGACCGGCGGGACACCGCGGCTGTACCCGGGCTGCGATTTTCACCTCTCCTACGAGAATGTTCAGAGCGCGCTGAATGAACCGCGCCGCCACACGGTTAACCACGGCAGCTACCTGCTTGTAGAATTCGCCGATCTGTCGATCCCGCCCAATATCGCCCAGGTGTTTTTCCAGTTTTGCTCGCGCGGCATGGTCCCGGTGGTCACTCACCCGGAGCGAAATGCTTGGCTGCAGAGTTCACGCGCGGAGATCATCGACTGGGTCCAGGCCGGCTCGCTGGTGCAGATCACAGCCGGATCGCTGCTGGGGGATTTCGGCCGCCGCGCGGCTCGGTTCTGCCGCTGGCTGCTGGAACGGCAACTGGTGCATTTCGTCGCTACCGACGCTCACAACGCCACCACGCGCCCGCCGCGGTTGAAGAAGGCGTACGAACTGGTCGCCAGAGAATACGGCCCATTGCTCGCAGACCGCATCTTCAGGGAAAACCCAACCTACGCAGTCGAAAACCGCTTGTTCGATGGGGAACCGCAGATTGAGCAGGCGCCGCCCGGCTTCTGGCAGCGCATCGCCGCCCGCTTCAGATAGGTGGCAGGTTCCAGGTGGGAGGTGGCAGGTGGCCGTCAGCCGAAAGCCGTCAGCCGAAAAAAATAGGTTCCGAGTGACCTCTCGTGCGAACCTCCTCTTCCGCCTCGGTCCTCGATCTCCCGGAATTCCAACCCCGGTTCTCCCGGGATAGGCGCCTGAAGTTCCGCGTCCGTTCTTCCCCGCTCCCAATCGCCGTCGACGCTCGACTCACCCGGCCGCAAGGACCGCAATGAGCATCAGGATCAGGGTTGCCGTCCGCAGTATCCCCGACAGCGCGCCACCAGAACCTTGCGGCCCTGACGGGTTGCCGCCGGATCTTCTCCCGCCGATCCGCTCCGACGAGCTTCTCCAGCCCCCCGGATTGGCGGCCAAGAGTCCTTCCGT
>JAPKYU010000323.1 GCA_026394175.1 Acidobacteriota bacterium
CGGCCTGCTGCGCGCGCCTCATACCAAGGCCTATGCCGAGGCGGTAGAGTTTTTCCGTAACCAGTTGGCCACACGGCCATTTCTCGAGGAACTGGTCAGGGCGGGCGAGCAGCGCGTGAACGCAGCCAACGCTGTGTAGGCGGCGGGTGGCCAGGCGCCGCAACGGGCGGTTGGAAGCGATTTCATTGACTTTCCCCACCACCGACTGTATGGTTGCTCCAACAACACCAATGCAGGCAGAGACCTACGCTATTGTTGTGTACCTGCACGGACCATTGGCCTGTTTTGTCAATGCCCTGCGGTGCACGGTGGACCCGCAGCACTCCTCGAAGGCGCCGCACGTCACGGTGCTTCCCCCAAGGCCGCTGATCATTTCCGAAGCGGCCGCCATAGAGGAGGCCCGCCAAAGGCTTGCCGATTGGTATCCCTTTGAAGTGGAAATGGTTGGGGTGAACACGTTTCTTCCGCTGAACGGGGTTGTCTACCTGGAATTGGGCTGGGGCGCCGATCCATTGTGCGTGTTGCACGACACCCTCAACCAGGGACACCTGGGATATCGGGAACCCTTTCCATACGTCCCGCACATCACGATGGCCCAGGACCTGGATGAACCGTGCGCGCGGGAACTGCTCTGGCGGAATTGCAGATCGGCCGCGCGCAGGTGCTGGCCTGACCTGCCTGGCAGATCCCGCAGAATCCGAGGTGAGCTTCACCGGGACCGTAAGCCATGAAGATTCTGATCGCCGGAGTTGGAAATCCGCTGCGGGGCGACGATGGCTTTGGGGTGCGGGTGGCGCAGCGTCTGGCCGAGCGCCCTCTGCCCGCAGGCGTTCGGGTGGTCGAAACAGGGTCCTCCGGCCTGTCCCTGGTCCACGAATTGATGGAAGGATACGATGCCTGCATAATCGCGGACGCCGCCGACCGCCAGGGCCCCCCGGGGTCGCTCTACCTGCTCGAGCCGGAGTGGCCGCGGCCGGCAGCGGCATCGGGCCAGCCGATCGACCCCCACCAAGTGGATCCTTCGCAGGCGCTGCTGCTGGCCAGCGCCGTGGGCGTGCCGCCGACCAAGGTCTACATCGTGGGCTGCCAGCCGGCGGAGATCCGCGAATTCACCGAAACCTTGACGCCGCCGGTGGAGCGCGCCGTTGACGAGGCCGTGCAACTGGTCGAAGCCCTGCTCGGCCGCATTCTGAACTGATGGCGGCTTTGGTCGCCTTCCATGCCCGCCCGCCGAGCACCGCTTTTTTGACATCCGGCGCGGCCCCAAGCCACGCCCTACACGCTGCGGATGGTCAATTCCTCGGGCGGCTCGCCGCCCGCCATGCCTTGCGCGATGATCAGTTGCCGGACCTCGGGCCGCAAGGCGGGCAGCCGCCATGCGAACAGCGCCGAGCCCACCAGGCAGACGACGCCCCCGATCGCTACGGTCCTCGGAGCGCCGAGAACGCCCGCCACCGTCCCGGCAAACAACGCACCGAGGGGCGCCATCCCCATGAACATCATCGAATAGAGCGACATCACCCGGCCGCGCAGCCGGTCGGGAACCATGGATTGAATCAGGGTGTTCGACGAGGCCATCTGCAGCATCAGCGAATAGCCAACCGGCACCAGCAGCGCCGCCGACAGCCAGAACCGGCGGGAAGAGGAAAACAGAATCAGGCTGGCGCCGAAACCGGCCGAGGCCGCAGCCGCCATGCGGCCCAGCCCGCGCAGGCCGGAACGCATGGCCAGGGTGAGCGCGCCGAGCAGGGCGCCTACGCCGGTGGCGCCCATCAGCAGGCCCAGGCCGCGCGCACCCCCGTGCAGAATCTGGCCGGCGAAAATCGGCATGAGCACGGTGTACGGGGTGCCGACCACGCTGACCAGCCCCAGCAGCAACAGCAGCGCCCGGACCGGCGTGGTGTGCCAGACGTAGCGAAAGCCCTCGGCGATATGGTCCACAGCCCGGCGCTCGTCGCTCTCGGCCGGCGCCCGCCGCCCGACCTTCATGGCCAGCAGCGCAACGATAACCGCGATGTAGCTCACTCCATTCGCGAGGAAGCACCAGCCTTCCCCGACGGCGGCCACCACCAGTCCCGCCACTGCGGGGCCAACCACCCGCGCGCCGTTGAACATCGAGGAGTTCAGGGCAATCGCGTTCATCAGGTCTTCCTTGCCGACCATTTGCACGATGAAGGCCTGCCGCGCGGGTATGTCGAATGCGTTTACAGCCCCAAGAAGGGAAGCCAGCAGGATGATGTGCCAGACGCGGACCGACCCCGCCAGCGTCAACCCCGCCAGGACCAAGGCCAGCACCAGGGCCGAGGCCTGCGTGGCGATCACTATGCGGCGGCGGTTGTAGCGGTCGGCCAGCAGGCCGCCGGCCGGCGCCAGGATGAAGACCGGGATCTGGCCGGCGAAGCCCACGGTGCCCAGCAACAGCGGCGAGCCGGTCAGCCGGTACACCAGCCAGGCCAGCGCCACGTTCTGCATCCAGGTGCCGATCAGCGAGATCAGTTGCCCGCTGAAGAACAATTGGAAATTGCGATGGCGCAGGGCGCGCAGCAGCAGGCGGAGCCGGACGGCCGCGCGTCCTTCTCCGTTGCCCTTCAACCGCTGGCTGTTTCGAGCTAAGGTCTCTTCTCTCTTCTCCACGATCACTCGTTCCTATTTTAACCGCCGCAGCCGCCATCCGCTGCAATAGTGCGGCGACAAAGCCGCGGCGATTCCGCTATCATGGAGCACGAATGCACGGAATCGTGACAGGGACGCAGATAAACGCAGAAAGACGCGGATCAAACGCGTTCCGGGATCTGCGTTCATCTGCGTTTATCTGCGTCCTGTTGATTTGCCTCTTGCTGCTCTGCTTGTGTTCGACCGCGGCGTTCGGCCAAGAGGCGGCGATCAAGGTCGATCTTAGCGCCGGGCAAGGCGCATGGCGCCCCGTCTGGTGCTTCTTCGGATATGACGAGCCGAACTACACCTACATGAAGCACGGCCGGGAACTGCTCGGCGAACTCGCCGCGCTCAGCCCCGTTCCGGCCTATATTCGCGCGCACAATCTGCTGACCAGCGGCGACGGCACGCCGGCATTGAAATGGGGTTCCACCAACGCCTACCGCGAGGACGCGAACGGCCGGCCGGTATACGACTGGACCATCCTGGACCGCATCTTCGAC
>JAPKYU010000290.1 GCA_026394175.1 Acidobacteriota bacterium
GCAATTACCAAATTTACGACCCGGCCACCATCGCCACAGCGCCCAACGGCCGTACCCGCCGCGACCTTTTCGCCGGCAACATCATCCCCGCCAACCGCCTGGACTCCATGGCCAAGAAGATCCTGGACTACTACCCGCTGCCCAACACCACGGGTACGGTTGACAGGCGCAACAACTACTCGGATGCGCAGCCGCGCCGCATCGACTACCACAGCAACACGGTGCGCGTGGACCACGTCATTAACCAGAACAACCGCTTCTACGGGTCGTTCACGAAATCCTTTCTGCTGGAGCAGTGGGCACAGGCTTTTCACAACGAGGCGCGCGGCTATTACCGCAATCGCCTGCACCGCGGCCTGGCGCTGGACGACGTGATGGTGTTGCGGCCCGACTGGGTGCTGGACCTGCGCTTCGGCGTCACGCGCTTCGTGCTGTACGACCGCCCGGTCTCCCTCGGCTTCGATCTGGCCAAGCTGGGCTTCCCGGCATCGTTGGTCAGCCGGCTCGATGGCAGGCTGACCGCCTTCCCGGAGGTCGCCATCGACGGCTACGCCACGCTGGGTGACGTCACCAGCACCTCTTTCGTGCGGTGGGCCACCGCTTACTACAACTCCTCGGCCACCATGTCGCACATGCGCGGCAAGCACAGCCTGCGCTTCGGCAGCGATTTCCGCGTGCTGCGCGAGAACAGTTACGATTACGGCAATATCTCGCCGCACGTCGATTTCTCGACCGGCTGGACGCGCGGCCCGATGGACAACTCCGGCGCCTCCCCGATCGGCCAGGGTCTGGCCTCGTTCCTGCTTGACATCCCCACCGGCGGCTGGACCGACCGCAACGCCTCCTACGCCGAGCAATCGAAATACCTGGCGTTGTTCATCCAGGACGACTGGAAGGTGAACCGCCGCCTGACCGTGAACGCCGGGATCCGCTGGGAAGCCGAGTTCCCCACCACCGAGCGGTTCAACCGCTCGACGCGCGGCTTCGATTTCACTGCGGTCAACCCCATCCAGGCGGCGGCGCGCGCCAGGTACGCGGCCAGCCCGATTCCTGAGCTTCCCGTGGATCAATTCCGCACGCCGGGCGGGCTGCTGTTTACCGGCGTTAACGGGGTGCCGCGCCAATTGTGGAACACCGACTGGAACAACTTCGCGCCCCGCATTGGTTTTGCGTTTGCTCTGACGCCCAAGCGCATCATCCGCGCCGGCTACGGCGTTTACCCCACTTCGATCGGCGCCGACCGCGTCGATGTGTTCCAGCAGGGCTTCGATCAACGCACCACCATCGTGCCCAGCCTGGACAACGGCTTGAACTTCCGCGCCAGGCTGACCAATCCCTTTCCCGATGGCCTGCTTGAGCCGGCCGTAGCGTCGGGCGGGCTGACCGCCTGGGTGGGGCGGAACCCGAGCTTTTTCGATCCGCAGCGCCGGCCCGGTTACATGCAGCGCTGGGCCTTCAGCCTGCAGCAGCAGTTCCCGCAGCGGGTGATGCTGGAGCTGGCCTATGTCGGCAATCGCGGCACCAACCTGGGCGTCAGCAACGAGTTGGATGCGGTACCCGCGCAATACCTCAGCCGCCTGCCGGTGCGCGACCAGCCGGTGATCAATCAACTGACCCGGGCCGTTGCCAACCCCTTCCTCGGCATTCCGGAGTTTGCGGGCAGCGGAACGGAGGGTCTCACCGTCCAGGCCCAGAGGCTACTGCGCCCCTACCCGCAGTACGGCGGCTTGACCTCGACGACAAACGGCGGCTTCTCCTGGTACCACGCGCTGAACGTCCGCGCCGAGCGCCGTTTTGCGGGCGGCTACACGCTACAGGCCAGCTATACCTGGTCGAAATTCATGGAAGCGATCGACAAGCTGAACCCGACCGACCTGCAGCCGGAGCATGTCATCTCCCCGCAGGACCGGCCGCACCGCATTATTACCAGTGGCATCTGGGAGCTGCCGTTTGGCCGCGGTCGCCGCTTCTTCCGCAAGCGCAGCGGCTGGCTGAACCTGGTGGTCGGGGGCTGGTCGGCGCAGGGCATCTACCAGGGCCAGAGCGGCCCGCCCATCGGCTTTGCCAACGTCATCTTCTTCGGCAACCGACACGACTTCAGCGGCAATCTCCACGAGATCGTGCTGCCCCGCGACCAGCGCGCCGTGGAACGCTGGTTCAATACCGACGGGTTCGAGACGAGGAGCGGCCAGGTGCTGACTCAAAACATCCGCGCCTTCCCCAGCCGCCTGACCGGCCTGCGCGCCGACGGCTACAACAATTTCGATCTTTCCATGTTCAAGACCTTCCGGCTGAAGGAAAGGCTGTCGTTCCAGTTGCGCGTCGAGGCCCAGGATGCGCTGAACCACGCGATGTTTGCGGCACCTAACGCCGCCCCCACCAACACCGCCTTCGGCCAAGTGAGCAGCATCGTGGCCACCGAGCAACGCCGCGTCAACCTGACCGGCAAGTTCAGTTGGTAGCGATGGTGCAACCCGGCTGTAGCGGGCGCTTCGGCTCGGCATCTAAAGGACCTCGGTGAACGCTATGCCCGGCTGAAGCCAGCCGCTACAACGGTCGCGGCTGGCCTGCGGGGAAAACCGTGAGCCTATTGATTCGTAACGGAACGGTGGTGACGGCGGAGAGAAGCTTTCCGGCCGACATCTTGATCGACGGAGAACGGATCCGCGAAATTGCGGCCGGCATCCCGGAGGCGGCCGCCGACCGTGTAATCGACGCCGCCGGCCTGCTGGTGATGCCCGGCGGCATCGATGTCCCGGCGCCGGCGTCGCGGAACTGGATGCCATGGTCGGCGAGGGCGTCACCAGCTTCAAGCTGTTCATGGCTTATCCGGGCACGCTGATGGTCGATGACGCCACCATCTTTCGGGCCATGCTGCGCACCGCCGAAAACGGGGCGCTCATCGCCATCCATGCCGAGAACGGCGGCGTGATCGACGTGCTCATCCGGCGGGCCGTAGCCGAAGGGAAGAAGGCGCCGATCTACCACGCGCTCACCCGTCCGGCCGCCGCCGAGGCCGAAGCAGTCCACCGCGCCCTGACCATGGCGGAGATCGCCGGCGTGCCGGTCTACATCGTGCACGTCTCCAGCGGCGCGGCGCTCAAGCAGATAAGCGAAGCCAGGGACCGCGGCGTCCGCGCCTGGGCCGAAACCTGCCCGCAGTACCTGCTGCTTTCAGTGGACGAACTGGCACGCCCCGGCTTCGAAGGCGCCAAGTATGTGTTCACGCCGCCGCTCCGTGAAACACCGAACCAGGAAAAGCTGTGGGAGGGACTGGCGAGTGGGCAACTGCAAGTGTTGGCCACCGATCACTGCCCGTTCAACTACGCTGGACAAAAAGACCGCGGCCAGGACGATTTCACCCGGATTCCCAATGGGGCGCCGGTTATAGAGCACCGCTTGCAGTTGCTATACCATTACGGAGTCAACGCCGGCCGTATCAGCGTCAACCGGTTTGTGGAACTGGTCTCCACGGCGCCGGCCAGGATCTTCGGCCTGTACCCCCGCAAGGGCGCGCTGGAGGCGGGCAGCGATGCCGACCTCGTGCTGTGGGACCCGCAGGCGGAGCATGTGATCAGCGCACAAAGCCACCACATGCGCGTCGATTACTCGATGTTTGAAGGCTTCCGGGTAAAAGGCAGCGCCCGCACGGTCCTCTCGCGCGGCGAGGTCATCGTCGATGCCGGCAGCTTCCTGGGGCGCCCGGGCAGGGGGCTGTACCTGAAGCGCGCGGCCGGAGCGGGAGCCCGGGAGTTGTAGAGTGCTGAAAGAGAGAAACCGTCATGAAAAAGTGCCCGTATTGCGCGGAGATGATCCAGGACGAGGCGATCAAGTGCCGCTACTGCGGCTCCATGCTCACCGCAGCGGAAGCGGAACGGGTGTTGCTGCGCATCAATCCCTCGTTCAAGCCGATTCTTGGCCGCTACATTCTGGCGGGAGCAGCGACCATACTGGCGACCGGGCTCGGAGCGCTGGCAGCAAGCGCCAGCAGCAAGCCGGACGACGGGCTGGTCGTGAGCCTGGTACTCGGGCTCCTCGTGGCTCTGCCCGCCTTTTTCTGGGCACTCGTCTTCCATATCAAACGCAACCGTACCCACTACATCCTCACCAACCAGAACCTGACCGTCGAAGTGGGAATCCTTTCGAAAGACCGCACGCATATTCCCCTTTCCAAAGTCCAGGATGTGACCGTGCGGCAGAGCCTGGCGGACCGGCTGCTGGGCGTGGGATCGGTGGTAGTGGAATCGGCCGGAGCATCGGGCCGCATCCCGGAGATCAACGTCGATCATCCGGTGGAAATCAGCAAGCGGATCCTCAGCGAGGTGCAGGCCCGGATGGCCGCCGACCGCCCGACCGGCACGTGAACAGGTGAGGTACTTGCAGAATTCGTGCGGCGCTCTGGCCAAACGATGTCCCGTAGGGACATCTGAAGGTAGCCCAGCACTTCAGTGCTGGGACCGGAATGATAGCCTTGTCCAGTCCCGTAGGGACGGCTGAAACGCTTGGCGGGCAAGGCTTTCAGTCGTCCCTACGGGACTTGGTCACCTGCGTTTGCTTTCCCAGCACTGAAGTGCTGGGCTATTTTCGGTCGCGCCTACGGCGCTTGGGCATCGTTCGCCCTCGCGCCTCGAATTTTGCAAGTACCTCAGGTGTCAGGTGACAGGTGAGGTACTTGCAGAATTGTGTCTGGAAAGCCGCCCCCGGGAGCGCGGGCGCCCCCGCCGCCCGGGGAGCCGCTGGGGTTTCGGGTGTTGCGATCGTTGCTTGGTTGGTTCAGCCGCCGGTGATGCCGTTGCGCATGGCGTAATGCACCAGTTCGCTGAAGTTGTGCAGGCCGAGCTTCTGCATGGTATGGGAGCGGTGGGTCTCGACCGTTCGAACGCCGATCCCGAGAACCGCTGCCGCCTCTTTATTGCTCTTGCCTTCGGCCAGCAATTGCACGATCTCGCGCTCCCGCGGCGTGAGCGGCTCCGGGGCGCGCGGCTGCTCCCCCGCCTCGCACGCTTTGAGAAATGCCTGAAGAAGGAGTTCGGAAATCGCTGTGGTGAAGAAGGGCTTGTTCGCGGCGACCGACTCGATAGCGGCAACGACATCGCGGCAGGCATCGCTCTTGAGCACGTAGCCGCGCGCCCCGGCTTCCAGCACCCGCCGGACCAACACTTCCGAGTCATGCACGGTCAGGACCACCACGTGGGTGGAAGGGTGCGCCCGCGCGATCTGCCGCGTGGCCTCCAGACCGTTCAATTCCGGCATGCTGATGTCCATCACCACGACATCGGGTTTCAATTGGCGGGTCCGCGCCAACGCTTCGCGGCCGTCGGCCGCCTCCCCGCAGACCTCCCAGCCGGGATGGTTTTCGAGGACGGTGCGCAAGCCCTGCCGCACCATCTCGTGATCATCGGCGATCAGAATGCGAAGCTTCTTCATTCCCGTTCTTCGACGCTCAAAGCTCGAAAGTCAGGTTGCGGGCCGCATAACGGACCAATTCGTGGGGCGAACGGAAACCGAGCTTGCGGGCCAGCTTCGAACGGCAACGGGCCAGCACGCTCCGGCTGACGCCCAGACGGCGGGCGATCTGTCGGTTGTCCTGGCTCTCTGCCAGCAGGCGAAGAATCTCGATTTCTTGCTTGTCCAAGCCGCGGGCCGCCAGCTTGTCCCGCAGGGAGCGCGGCGCCTGCGCCAGGAAATGCCGCAGCATCATGGCCCGGACAGCGCCGGTAAACCAGGTCTTGTGCTCGAGCAGGGCCTCGACGGCGAACACCAGGTCACGCTTGCCATCGGTTTTCAGCAGGTAGGCGCGTGCGCCCGCTTCGACCGCCTGCCGGACGAGCGGTTCAGAATCGTGCACGCTCAGAATGCAGACTTCCGTGCCGGGAAGCTCGCGGCGGATCCGGCGGGTGGCTTCGATGCCATTGAGCTGCGGCATGCCGATATCCATGAGGACCACGTCGGGCTTCAGCATGCGTGCCTTCTCGATGGCTTGCCGGCCGTCGTCGGCCTCGCCGCACACCTCCCAACCCGGGTGTTCCTCGAGCAACCGGCGCAGGCCCACGCGAGCCAGCTCATGGTCGTCCGCGATCAAGATTCGCGCCTGCCTCATGACTCCCCCTGGTTGATGGGCAAGATCGCGCGGACGGTAACGCCGCGCCCCTCCGACTCGATTTCCAGGCGTCCTCCAAGCTGCCGCGCCCGTTCGCGCATGCCGGTAATGCCCACCCCAAGCTCGGCGGTTCCGCGAGCACCGGTGTTGCTGCGCTGCACGCGCATGCCGCATCCCTGGTCCCGGACTTCCAGCAGCACCGAGCTGTCCGCCAGCCGAAGGCTGATATCGGCGGTCGGGCTGCCCGAGTGATGGTGGATATTGCTCAGGCTCTCCTGCACAATGCGGAACACCGTGGTCTCCAGTTCCGCCGGCAGGCGGGGGAACTCCGACCGGACTTGCAGATTCACCTGAATGCCGGTGCGCTGTGAGAAGCCGGCCGTGTAGATGCCGAGCGCCTCGGCCAGGCCCAGTTCATCCAGCAGCGGAGGGTGCAGCAGGTAGGAGACGCTGCGGATTTCGCCCAACGATCTGCGGGCCAGCAAGAGGCTGTCGGCCAGCAATCGCGGAGCGTCAACCTTGCCGGGCGTCTCTACCAACAGCGAGAGATTCATCGCCAAGGCGGTCAGGTTCTGCGCGGTCCCGTCGTGCAGTTCCCGCGCGATACGCCGGCGTTCCTGGTCCTGAACCCTGAGCAGCCGGCCGGATAATTGCCGCAGTTTCTTCTCTGTTTGCCTAAGTTCTGTTACGTCACGGTTGATGCTCAGAACCGCACGCTTGCCTTCGTACTCGATGACCGTGCAACTTGCGAGAACGTCAATAAATCTGCCTTGCTTGTCCAGGTGGACCGTCGGGAAATTCAGGCACGAGCCGCTCTCAAGGATCTGGCGGATCTGCCGCTCGCCGCGGCCCACGTCTTTGGTCAGCGCCTTGAGGCTTGTCCCTATCAATTCGTCCCTGGCAAACCCGTAGAACTGGCAGGCCGCTTCATTCGCTTCCAGGATGACTTCACCTTCCGGCTCGAAAATGAGGATGGCGTCGTTCACCCGGTCGAACAAGGTTCGATATTTGGCTTCCGATTCCCGCAATCCCTGCTCCGCTTGCTTGTGCTCGGTCAAGTCGACCATAGTGCCGATCACCCGTACTGGCGTCCCCTGGTGATCGCGCACGACGTAGCTCCGGTCCAGCACGTAGGCGAAATCGCCGTCGGCCCGCCGGAATCGGTATTCATCCATCCGCAAATCACTGCCGGGACTCATCGACAACTCGCGCGACTGCACCCTGTCGCGGTCCTCCGGATGAACGTGTTCCGACCACCATGCGATGTCCGTCTCGCCTTCTTGCGAAGAATAGCCCATGTGGGTTCGGAGGGCATCGTTCCACCAGACTTTCTGCGTCAGCAGGTTCCAGTCCCAGACGACATCGTTGGTGGCGCAGGCGACGAACTGAAGCCGCTCCTCGCTCTGGCGCAGCGCATCCTCCGCCCGGCGGCGCTCGGTGATGTCGTACAGAATGCAGTGCGATTGCTTGAACCCGCCATCAGGGTTTCTGGCAGCCCGGCCGTCGAGTGAAACGAGCACGGCGCTGCCATCCTTTCGCACCATGGTGAACTCAGCCCCTTGTGTATAGCCCCGCTCTTTGAAGCGGGGGAAGCGCTGGCGGAGAAGCTCCCGGCTCTCCGGCGACAGGAAATCGCCGAACCACTTTCCGATCACCTATTCACGGCTGTAACCGAGCATCTCCAGCCACGCCCTGTTGATTTCGAGGAAGCGTCCGTCGGGGTCGAGAGATTGATAGCCGAGAGGCGCCTCCTCGTACAGAAGCCCGAAGCGCTCTTCGCTTTCCCGCAGCGCCTGCTCCGCCCGCTTCTGTTTGGTCACGTCGGTAAAAATGCCCAGAGCGCCACAGATCTTGCCCCTGCCGTCGCGCAGCGGGGATCCCGACATGTGGACATCGACCGCCGTGCCGTCCTTCCTCACCCGGTGCACCTCTCCCTGAAAAGTGGCGCCGCCGAGCACGTCGGCCAGCACCCTCAGGGATTCGCTCATGCGTTCCGGGGGAACTTCGGGAGGAAACTGGCCGAGCACCTCTTGCGCCTTCCAGCCGAAGATGCGTTCCGCCGATTGGTTCCAAAGGATGACGGCGCCGGCCCGGTCGAGCATGACGATGCCGGTGGGTGCGGTCTCGACCAGCTTGCTCAGCAGCCGTTTGGTGCCCTGCAACGCCTGCTTTGAAGAACGTTGTAGCGCTGGCGTTTCTGATGGCTTCTGGGCGGTCGCCGCGGTGGCGATGTCCGACTGCTTAGGAGACGGGCCTGGCGGCTGCACGCGCCGCTTCAATGGCTTCCGCCGGGCTGTCTGTCCACGCCTGGCGCGCCCTTGCGGTTTGTTGCCCTTTCCCATGCAGCAGCCCCCAATTCACCAGAAAAACCACGATAATCAGCGAATATACCACTGTCAGCGCCCGGGATAGACCGGGAAAGTTGTACCAATTGCACCGGGTGCGCGATGTAGATGTGAAAATAGCGGGGGAATTCTCACCGCTTGAGCCCGCGACGCGGGCGACAGAAAACGCCGCCAGATTCCTGCGCTCTGCGCGAGAATCTGACGAGCCGGCGATTCTCCGGGCATTCCATGCATTGTCATGTTTCCGCTCGGTGGGTTGCAGGCAGCCCGCTTCAGCGGGCTTGCCCGAAAGGGTTGTTAGGCCAGCCCTTCAGGGCTGGTTACGCAACGGCGAAACATTGAGCCCGCTTCAGCGGGCTTTTCCCCTCGGCTTCAGCCCTTGCTATTCGTCGCCGCTGGCCTCCAGGCGCGCATGAATCCGCCCAGTCGCATGATGCTCCGGCTGGTTCTGAACGTAATCGAGCACGAAAGGCAGTGCCTTCTTGCCAAAACTTACAACGCCGTAACCCTTTTGCCAGGCGAGCGTGCCTCGACGGGCCACCTGGTGGTTGATGTAATGCGCGCTCGCACCCTTGATCTCTCCAATCCAATCAGAGATGTGCAAGGTCGGGGGAACATTGACGGCCAAATGGAGGTGATCCTCAATGCCGCCAATATCGTGGAACACCGCGTCGGGCGTCTCGATGATGCGATTCCGAATGTAATGGTATAGGCGGTCCTTGACCGTGCCCTCGATCACGCGAGCATTGCCCTTAGTATGCCAGGTGATGTGCAGGTAGATCTCGGAGTAGACATGACGTGCCATGACGGCTAAAGCCTACCACCGGAAGCCCGCTGAAGCGGGCTGGAAAATAATCTTGGCCCGTTAACCAGCCCTGAAGGGCTGGCCTAGTAACCCTTCGGGCAAGGCCGCTGAAGCGGCCTCCAGTTTCTTCGCTGCTGTCCAGCGCCTGGGCGGCTGGTTCTGGTCCGCGCCGGGTTCGCTGAGGCGGCCTACAGTCTCTTCGCTGCTGTCCAGCCATGCACTTCGCTGGCTGCTGTCTTCTGGGAACCCAATGTTTTCCGCGGGTCCTCACAGATTCCTGCGCAGAGCCGATTGCTGTCGCCCGCTTCGCGGCTGAAACCTAGCCAAGCCTCATCCCGGCTTTCAGCGTGCCCGGCTGAAGCCGGCCGCCACATTGTTTGACTGACTTGGGCACGCTCGGCGCCTACGTATTTTGTGCCAAAGAAGTAGGTATTTGTGCGGATTGACTGGGAGTTAACGTTTGCTAATATTGACCTTGTACGTGGCCCCGGGAACTCCGCTCGACGAACCAGAAGGTAGCTGGGTCGCGAGCCGGTGGGGAGCGGGTGAATGGCGTTTCGATAGCCGCGGCCCACCTCTGGGCTTTTGTTTGCCAGCGGCAACCCCCCAAGGTCCAGTTTTTCGCGCACGCCGAAGATAGCTAGCGCGCCATGAACGACTCAGTCGAGCGATCGCTGGTGTCCGCATGCCGGTCCCTCTCTCGGGCCGCGGCAATCATTGCCGTGGTGTCCGGCCTTCTCGCCCTGGCTGGTTGGCTTTTCGGCATCGATTTCCTCAAGACCATCGTAGCGAGCGGCTATCCGATGAAAGCCAATGCGGCCGTCTGCTTCATCTTGTGCGGAGCGGCGCTGTGGCTGATGGGGCGAGAATTGCGCGGCGCCGCTCGAGGAATCGGGCAGGCCTGTGCGGCTCTGGCCGTGCTGATCGGGCTGGCCACGCTCGCTGAGTACCTTTTCGGCACCAACCTGGGCATTGATCAGCTTCTGTTCCGCGAGGCGCCCGGCCCCCGGATCCCGCACCCAGGGCGCATGCCGCCTCTGGCTGCTGCCGACTTCGTTCTGGTAGGCTGCGCGCTGCTGTTGCTGGACGCCGAGACCCGCCGCGGCCGGCGGCCCGCCCAGTTGTTGGCGCTGCCCGCTGGCTTGATCGCTCTTTTCGGGACCTTTGACTACGTGTTGGATATGGAAGCCCGCAGCAGCGGCATGGCTTTGCACGGGGCGCTGCTGTTTGACCTGCTGAGCCTGGGGGTGCTGCTGGCGCGGCCCGAGAAGGGCGTAACGGCGGTTTTGGTCAGCCCGCGCGCCGGGGGCATGGTCGCGCGGCGATTGCTGCCTTCCTGCGTCGCGGCGCTGGTCGTGGTGGCCTGGCTGCGGTGGATGGGGCAGCGGGTCGGGCTTTACGGCACGGAGTCCGGCGTCATCTTGATGGTGACCTCCGCGGTGGCCGTGATTGCCGTGCTCATCTGGATGAATGCCCGCGCGCTGGACCAAGCCGACGAACAACGCCAGCGCACCGAACAGGCATTGCGGAAAAGCGAAGAGCGCTTCAGGCTTCTGTACGAGGAGGCGCCACTCGGCTATCAATCTCTCGACGCCGACGGACGCTTCCTCGAAATCAACCAGGCGTGGCTGGACATGCTCGGTTACAGCCGTGAAGAGGTGATCGGAAAGTGGTTCGGCGACTTCCTGTCGCCGGAGAGCCGGGAGCTTTTCCGCCAGCGCTTCCCTCGCTTCAAAGAGCGGGGCCATACACAAGGGACTGAGTTCACCATGGTGCGAAAGGATGGCAGCGCCGTGCCCGTCTCAATCGACGGCCGCACTGCCGGAAACCTTGATGGCCAGTTCAAGCAATCGCACTGCATTCTGTACGACATCAGCGGGCGCAAGCGGGCCGAGGAGGCGCTGCGGGCGAGCGAAACTCGTTACAGAAACCTTGCCGACAGTATTGCCGACGTCTTCTTCGCCCTGGATCAGGATTTGAGATACATCTATTGGAACAAAGCGTCTGAAGAACTGACCGGGATCTCGGCGGAAGACGCTATCGGAAAGTCTTTGCAGGAGCTTTTCCCTGACACACCGGAGACCAGGCGAGCGGAAATGGTGTACAGGGATGCGTTGAGAACGAAGCAGCCCCGGAATTTCGTCAACGAGTACCAGTTGGAGGGAAGGGATTATTGCTTTGAGATCAGCGTTTATCCCTCCGCGGATGGTGTTTCCATTTTTGCCAGAGACATCACCGAGCGCAGGCAAGCAGAAGGCCGGAGGCAGTTGGTGCGCGAGGTGCTGGATCTGCTGAACCGCCCGGAGAGCGCCGCCGATACGATCCGCGACATTCTGCATCTGGTCAAGAAGAGTACGGGCATCGAAGCCGTGGGCATCCGCCTGCGGGAGGGCGACGACTTCCCATACTACGCGACGGACGGCTTTCCCGAGGATTTCGTGGAAGCCGAGCGGTTCCTGTGCGCGCGTGACGAGGCGGGCAAAATCGTCCGCGACGAACAGGGGAACCCGGTGCTGGAGTGCATGTGCGGAAACGTCCTCTGCGGCCGGACCGACGCCACGCTGCCGTTTTTCACCGAGAAGGGCAGTTTTTGGACCAACAACACCACGAAACTGCTGGCCTCTACGACTGAAAAGGAACGCCAGTCGCGCACCCGGAACCGCTGCAACGGCGCGGGCTACGAATCCGTTGCGCTCATCCCCCTGGTGTCGGGCGGCGGGATGATCGGGTTGCTGCAGCTCAACGACCGCCGGCCCGACCGGTTCACTGAGGAGGCTATCCTTCTCTTTGAGAGTCTTGGCGCCAGCGTCGGCATCGCACTCTCCCGCAAGCAGTCCGAGAAAAGCATCGCGCACCTCAACCGTGTCCTGCGCGCCATTCGCAATGTGAATCAGTTGATCGTCCGCCAGGAAGATCCCCAAAGACTTATCCAGGACACCTGTGATGTGCTGGTACGGCATGGGGATTACGCCAGCGCCCTGATTATTCTCACCGACCAGGAGGGGACGCCCCGCGGTTGCGCCCAAGTCGGCCTGGGAGAGGCCTTTCAGGCGCTGGCCGAGCGCTTGCGGCAAGGAATCTTGCCGTTTTGTTGCGAGGGGGCACGGCTGCACGAAGGGGTTTTCCACGTCACGGACCGGGCCGGCGTCTGCGCTCCCTGCCCCATCGCGGCCGGCTGCGCTCCCAGCGAGGTCATGTGCATTCGGCTCAAGCACGGCCAAACGGCCTATGGATACCTGGCGGTGGCGGCGGATCGGGCGCTGGAAAGCGATTCGGAGGAAGAGTCGCTTTTCGCCGAGATGAGCGACGACGTGGCCTTTGCCCTTTACAGTATTGAACAGGGGACAGCCAGGCAAGAAGCGGAACAAGCTCGGGAACTTGCCGAGGAGCAGTTCCAGCGGGCACAGAAAATGGAGGCGGTGGGGCGGCTGGCCGGGGGCGTGGCCCATGACTTCAGCAACCTCTTGATGGTCATCCAGGGCTACAACGACATGCTGCTGAAGAAACTGGGGCCGGCAGACACCCAGCGCCCGGCGCTGGAGGAAATCCGCAAGGCCGGCGAGATGGCTACGGTCCTGACCCGGCAATTACTGGCCTTCAGCCGCAAGCAGGTTTTGCGGCCCCAGGTTCTGGACCTGAGCACCGTCGTGAGCAACATGGAGATCATGTTGCGGCGGCTCATCGGCGAGGATATCGAGCTGATCGTGCTGCCGGGTGCGGCGCTGGACCGGGTCAAGGCCGACCCCGGGCAGATCGAGCAGGTGGTTATGAACCTGGTGGTCAACGCCCGCGACGCCATGCCCAGCGGCGGCAAATTGACCATCGAGACGGCCGACGTTGACCTGGACGAGGAGTACGCGCGCCGGCATGGCGGCGTTCAACCGGGCCCCTACGTCTGGCTGTCGGTCAGCGACACCGGTTGCGGCATGGATGCGGAGACGCAGGCGCGCATCTTCGAGCCGTTCTTCACCTCCAAGGTGCGCGGCAAGGGCACCGGCCTGGGACTGGCCACCGTCTACGGCATCATCAAGCAGAGCGGCGGCTGGATCTCGGTCTACAGCGAGGTCGGGCAGGGAACGGTCTTCAAGATCTATCTGCCCCGCGTGCCGGACAGCGTCGAAGTTCCACAGCAAAAAGAAATTCAACAGAAACTTCCCGGAGGCGGCGAGACCATCCTGGTGGCCGAGGACGACCAAAGTGTCCGGGCGGTGGTGTGCGGCGCCCTGGCCGAGACAGGCTACACCGTTCTCGAGGCCCGGGACGGGCCCGAGGCGCTTCGTGTGGCCAAGGAGTACAGCGGGCCGATTCATCTGCTCATTACCGACGTGGTTATGCCGCAGATGAGCGGCCGCGAACTGGTGCAATGCTTGCTGGCCCAGCGGCCCGCGACCCGCCTGCTGTACATGTCCGGCTACACCGACGACGCCTTTGGGAACCACGGGGTCCTGGCAGGAAGTGCGTCATTCCTGCAAAAACCGTTCTCGGCCGACACCCTGAGCAGGAAGGTCCGGGAAGTTCTGGACCAACCCAAACAGCGGGCCGGCCGCCGACCGAGCCACCGGCGGTAGCCGGCGGATCGAAGGCGCCGCACCGTTCATCGGGTACCGACGATGCATGAAGCGAACAAGCCGTCCGTGACAGTCCTGGCGGTCGATGATGAGCCCCAGATCCTGGAGCTGATCGCCGCCGCTCTAGCCGAACAGGGAATCGAAGTCCTGACTTCCACCGACCCGGAAGAAGCTCTGGAACTGGTGCGGCGGCGGCGCCCGGCCATCGTCCTCTCGGACCTGATGATGCCGAAAATGACCGGCATGGAGCTGTTGGAGCGCATCCTGGACATCGCGCCGGACACCGAGGTGGTCCTGATGACCGCGTACTATTCGACCGAGTCGGCGGTGGAAGCGATCAAGAACGGCGCTTGCGACTATCTGAATAAGCCCGTAGCCGTGGAGGTTCTGCGGCAGCGGATCGGTAAGCTGGTGGAGGAAGCCCGGGACCGCCAGCGCGGCCTGCAGTTGGACGCCGCCCTGGTCGAGGCTTCGCAGTTTGAAGGAATCGTGGGGCGCAGCCCGCTGATGATGGAAGTCTTCACCCAGATCCGCCGGGTGGCGCCTCATTACCGCACCGTGCTGGTCACCGGGGCCACCGGCACGGGTAAGGAACTGGTGGCGCGGGCGCTGCATCGCCACAGCCCGGTGCCTTCCGGCCCGTTCGGGGTGTGCAACTGCTCGGCCATTGTCGAGACGCTGTTTGAAAGCGAGTTGTTCGGCCACGTGAAGGGAGCCTTCACCGGCGCCGGCGCCGACAAGATCGGCCTGTTTGAATATGCCAATAACGGCACGGTGGTCCTGGACGAGATCGGCGACATGCCGCCGGCCACCCAGGCCAAGCTGCTGCGCGTGCTGCAGAACCAGGAGATCCAGCGGGTGGGCTCGCCGGTGGTGCGCAAGGTCAACGCGCGGGTGGTGGCGACCACGCACCGCGATTTGCGCGCCATGGCGGCCGGCAAGACATTCCGCGAGGATCTCTACTATCGGCTGTCGATGATCGAGATCAAGCTGCCGCGGCTGGCCGACCGCCGGGAAGATATCCCGCTGTTGCTGAAGCATCTTCTGGGCCGTTTTTCGGAA
>JAPKYU010000097.1 GCA_026394175.1 Acidobacteriota bacterium
TCAGCAGCATCACCCAGGAACAGATAAAGGCGGCGCGGGTCTCGATGAAGTAGACGGGGCGCTCGAATTCGTTGCGCCAGCCCTCGGTTTCCAGCTTGCGCTGTTCCGTGTCGATCTGCACAAAAGCGCCCGGGGTGATCAGCGGGAACATCATCCAGTCGTCCAGGCCGATGTAGCCGTAACGATAATCCCGCGTCTCCAGGCGGCGGAGCAAGCCCAGTGGAAGCCTGCCCCAACCCTGGATCATCCGGCTCAGATAGCTGGTCTCGTTGAGGTCGAATCCCGGATCGAGCCGAATCGGCAAATCCACTTCCTGGCGCTCATCGACTTCGGCCGGCAATAAATGCGTTTTGGTGAGCGAGTAGGCCCCCGTGTCCTGCTGGAATTCGCGCAGATCGACTCGATACCACCCAAGCGCTTCGAGGAAACCCACCCGGTAGATGACGCACAGGCTGTATAGCCTGTAGATGGTCGGAACAACGCTGTTGTTCTCGATTTCCGCCAGGCGGCTGATGGGAAGGAAATAGTGGTGGTTCAGCTTAACGTTGGCGATACGCAGAGTGGCTTCCTGGACATCCCGATAGGTCAGATTGAGGCGTTCCCTGGCCTGTCGAAATTTCCAGCCGGGATCTTCCATGGCACGTCACCATGCCCCCGCGTGAAGCCACGAGCACGGTTGCCGAATTATAAAGATTTTAACCGCCGAGGGCAAGGGCGGAGCGAATTTGTTCCGAAAACGGAACACGCCCCCGCCTGGGCAGCGAGCCGGTCCGCCAAGACCCTGAACCAACAGGCCTTACCGAGCGTCGCCAGCCCCGTGCCTGGGACGCGCGCACCCCGCTCATGTCTGAGGCGCATACTAAGTTTGCATGTGGTTTGAATTGCGGCGCGGGCGCCAGTGACCTTACTTGATGCCCGGCTGCGGAGCAGCGGGAGCGCTGCCGCCGCCCGAAGAGCTACCGCCACCCGAATGGCCGCCGCCTGAAGAGCTACCGCCACCCGAATGGCCGCCGCCCGAAGAGCCACCACCGCCCGCATGGCCGCCGCCGCCAGCGCCGCCGCCACCCGGACGACCACCGCCGCCAGCGCCGCCACCCGGACGACCACCGCCGCCACCGCCCGGAGGGCCGCCGCCGGGATGGCCGCCGCCGGGATGCCCGCCGCCTGGGCGACCGCCGCCGCTACCGACGCTTCCGCCGGAGCCGGAGCCGCCGCCGGAAGGAGTACCGGAACCCGGCGTCGAAACCACCGGAGCGCCGCCCCCGCTGGGCTGTGAAACTGAGCCGCCGCCGCCCGCGCTTCCGGGGTGACTGTAGACGGTGCGCGGGCTGTAATAGTAGAACCCCCACGGCGACATCACAGAAGATCTATACGGCAGATACGTGTAACCCAAGCCGAACGGGTCCCAGTACCAGAGGCTCGAGGCCGGAAAGGCGCTGGAGCGGCCCAAGAAGGAATTCGCGGCGGAATACGAGGAACGCGCCAGTTGATAGCCGCGTGCCTGGTTCCAGCGATCGAACTCGTCGATGTTCTTGCGATTGAACCTCAGGGCCGCGGTCAGGGTGCCGCCGGCGGCCAGATCGACGTAGTTGCCTGCTTTCACCGTCTGGTTGGCCAGCTTCAACTTCCCGCTTTCGACGTAGACGCGCATGGAGTCATTGCCGGGCTCGAAGCGGAAGACGCCGCTGTGCTCGGCCGGAATGGTTTGGTCGCGCCAGAGGATCGCCAGCGCGGCCTGCCTGGGGATTTCGTTGACCTCCAGCGTAGCCGTGCCCGAGAGCAATTCCACCTGCACATCGGTAAGCCGGCTGGAAACCAAGCGGATTTCCGACTCGTTGTCGAGACGCAGGAAGCTGCCCGGCGCCAGCAGCAGCTCGAGCCGGCCAATCCCGGTGCCGGCAGTTTGCCCGGCCTCCAACTGGCGGACATCCTTGCCGTCCGTGCCCTTGGGCAGCAAAATGCGGCCATGCTTGTAGTTCACGAAGCCGGCGCGTGCGGAAATCACGTCCTGCGCCAGGGCAAGTGCGGCCAATAACATCACGAGGACCAGCGGGATGACGCGTTTCATAAAGTCACCTCTCTCGTACGTTGGGCGCCCACTGGGCCGAGTCTAGCACAAGGGCCAGCGGACCGCGCAGCGAATATTGGAGACTTGGCCGTGGATACACTGGAACCACCCCTCGCGGGATTAGACGGTACCGCCAGCCCCTTTGGTTACATCGAAAATCGGGAGGCATCAGAGCCGCGAGGTCGCCGCGGCGACCGAGCGGGTGCCAGCGCAGCGCTGCGTTGGCCTTGCGGGGCACCCGCTCGCTAACGCTCGCGGCTCTGTTGTCCTGAATGTAGCCTGGCAAGTACCTCGGCCCGGGGGCAGGAGGGCGCAACTCCCGACCCCGGCTGTTGACTCCTCAGTTACGGGGCGCCGCCGGGTGTGGGCTTGTCACGCTGGTCGCGCAGCACCGCCTTGCGGCTCAGCTTGACCTTGTTGCCCTCGATGTTGATCACCTTGACCAGGATCTGGTCGCCTTCCTTCAGCTCGTCGCGCACTTCGCGCACGCGGTGCTCGGCGATCTCGCTGATGTGCAGCAGGCCGTCGGTGCCGGGGAAGATCTCGACGAAGGCGCCAAAATCGACGAGGCGGACGACTTTGCCCAGGTAGGTCTTGCCGATCTCGGCCGTGGCAGTGATGTCGGAGATCATCTGCATGGCTTTGGCCGCCGAGGTTTCATCGGAGGAGGCGATGTGCACCGAGCCGTCGTCCTCCACGTCGATCTTGACGCCGGTCTGCTCGATAATCGAGCGGATCATCTTGCCTCCGGGCCCGATCACCTCGCGGATCTTGTCGGGGTGGATGTGCATGGTGAAGATGCGGGGCGCGTACGGGGAAATGGCGGTGCGCGGCTCGGGCAGGGTCTGGAGCATGACATCCAGGATGTGCAGGCGTGCGCGGCGGGCCTGCTCCAGCGCGGCGCGCATGATGGCCGGCGTCACGCCGGTCACCTTGATATCCATCTGCAGGGCGGTGATGCCGTCGCGGGTGCCGGCCACCTTGAAGTCCATGTCGCCGTAATGGTCTTCGGCGCCGGCAATATCGGTGAGGATGGCGTGCTTGCCGCCTTCGCCCATCACCAGGCCCATGGCGATGCCGGCCACCGGGAACTTGACGGGTACGCCGGCATCCATCATGGCCATCGTGGCCCCGCACACCGTGGCCATGGAGCTGGAGCCGTTGGATTCCAGGATGTCGGAGACCACGCGGAGGGTGTAGGGGAAGACGTCTCTGTCGGGCAGCACCGGCAGGAGGGCGCGCTCGGCCAGGGCGCCGTGGCCGATTTCGCGGCGCCCCGGCCCCCGCAAAAACGCCACCTCGCCCACGCAGAAGGGCGGGAAATTGTAGTGCATCATGAAGCGCTTTTCGATCTCGCCCGGCTCCAGCGCGTCTATCCGCTGCACGTCCTCCCTGGTTCCCAGCGTGGCGGTGACCAGGGCCTGCGTCTCGCCGCGGGTGAACAGGGCCGAGCCGTGGGTGCGCGGCAACAGCCCGACTTCGCAGGTGATGGCCCGCACCTGGTCGAAGGCTCGGGCGTCGGGCCGGCGGCCCTGGTTCAGCAGGTCGTCGCGGAACAGGTTCTCGCGCAGCAACTCGAACAGCTTCACCGCCTCGGCCGCCGCCTCGGCCTGCTCCTTGGGATAGGAGCCCGCCAGTTCTTTCTTCAGGCCGCGCACCAGTTGGTGGCTCTCCTGCTTGTGGTGGCTGGCGGTGTCCAGGGCCTGGCGCAGGCGCCCGCCGTAATTCTTCTCGACTTCGGCGTAGAGCTGGCGGTTGACCTCCGGCGCCACAACCGCGCGCTTGGGGGCGCCCGCCTCCCCGCGCAACTGCTGGATGCCGGCGATGATCTTGCGGCACTGCTCGTGGCCGAACACCAGCGCATCCAGCACCGTGTCCTCCGACACCTGCAAGGCGCCGGCCTCCACCATGACGATGGCCTCGTCGCTGGCGGCCACCACCATGTTCAGCAGGCTCTGCAGCCGCTCCGCATAAGTCGGGTTGACAACCAACTGACCGTTGATCAGGCCGACGCGCACTGCGGCGATCGGCATGTGGAAGGGGATATCGGAAAGACACAGGGCGGCCGACGCGCCCACGATGCCCAGCACGTCCGGGTCGTGGTCGGTGTCGGCGGACAGCACCATGGCCACTACCTGGGTCTCCGAGCGGAAGCCCTCGGCGAACAGCGGGCGGATGGGCCGGTCGATCAACCGGCAGGTCAGGATCTCCTTTTCACTGGGTCGGCCCTCGCGCTTGATATATCCGCCCGGAATCTTCCCGGCGGCATAGGTGTATTCACGGTAGTCAACGGTTAAAGGGAAGAAATCGATGCCCTCGCGGCCCTCCTGGTTGGCGCAGGCGGTCACCAGAACGACGGTGTCGCCGTAGCGGACCATGGCCGCGCCATGGGCTTGCTTGGCGACCTTTCCGGTGTCAATCGACAACCGGGCGGCGCCCAACTCAATGCTTACTTGATGTGACATTCAAAACCTCGTTTTGTGCAGCGCGGGCCGCCCGCCCGGGGCGGGTGGATTCCCGCGTCCTGCCGTTGTCAAATATGAGAAAGGCCGCAAGGATCGGAGATTGACTTCGGGTATGTCTAGCGGCGGATGCCCAGCCTCTCGATGACCTGCCGGTAGCGATCGGTATCCGTGCTCTTCAGGTAGTCCAGCAGGCGGCGCCTCTTGCTCACCAGCAACAACAGCCCATGGCGGGACCCATGGTCCTTGCGGTGCGTCTTGAAGTGTTCGGTCAGGTCGCTGATCCGTTGCGTCAACAGCGCGATCTGGACTTCAGAGGACCCAACATCGTTGGGTGAACGCCGGAATTTTTCGATGACGGTCCGCTTGCTCGTGATTGCCGGTGGCATGAAGCAGCCTTCTACTCCTTCTTCTTTTTAGCCTCTCTCGATATCCGCGCTAGAATAACACGAATTTATGAGCGACTTCAACAATAAGGAACCAGAAAGTTCAAGCCGGCGCGGTTTTGTGGCCGCGCTGGGCGTTTCGGCGGCCGCGCCCTGGTGGAATCACGTCAGCCCCGGCGCCCCGCCGCCGGCGCCCCAAAGGCCATCCGGACCGCCGGCGGGTGGCGCGGTACCGCCCTTCGACCGCCTGCCCTCGCTGCGCGACCGCATCACGCCGATTCCCGAACCCGAGTACCTGGAACGCCAGGAGAAGGCCCGCCGCAAGATGGCCGAGGCCAAACTGGACGCCATCCTGCTCACCGGCGGCAGCTCGCT
>JAPKYU010000710.1 GCA_026394175.1 Acidobacteriota bacterium
ACCGGTAACCAATTTATGCAGACCTCATTAGCCATCCTCGTCTGGCCCGCGTTCTCCCCGACTCGCCACTTTTGCGGCCGTTCATCAGCCGCCCAGCGTCTTGCCCATCAGCAGCAACGGCCCAACCCAACGCCACCGGACGCCTAACTGTGGAACTGCCAGGACTAGGGCCCCGCAGAAGCCGAACACTGATCCCGCCCGAGTGACGGCGCACTCGGAACAAATCTTACCACTTTCTGAGCAGCGGGGCGCCACTGGGCCGGATAACGCGCTATTCGGAAACTGACCCTCCACGCTCGGCCGCGAATGGGCAGCAACGCGGCCGGAGACCGACTGTGCTTCACTCCAAGTGGCGTTCCAACTTGTTTGCCCTAAGATTGTTGGTTTCTCTCCCAGGTCAAAACCGCGGCGCCCGCAAGTCGCGCTCCTACAGGGCGTTAGCGTCCCGCTGAAAGAAAAGGCCCTGTGAGGGAAAACGACGTCCGAACTTTATTCCCTTTGTTCGGAATGACTTGCGGCGCCAGAGGGCGAAAAAACTTGACACGCTATGCTAAACTGATATTATATAAACATAGTAATAATTTCATCGCTTTTTCGGCTCCCGCCTGTATATAACCTGTAAAATACAGGCTACGGTGATGTAAGCATAACAAAATAAAGGAAGCAGAAATGGACGCAACTGTCCTATAAACCATTAAACCAGCCAGTTAACAGCCGAGAACTGGCGGTCGGCGCCCGGACGGGCGGTGGCGCTAAAGGCTACAGCAGCTTCGTTACACCGGGGATGAGCACCGGGTAGGTTCCGTCCCCGCGCTGCTTCACCGGCGGGTCCATGTCGGCCCGCACCTCTTCCGGTTTGGGCGCGAAGTGGAAGTCTGAAGCGGTGAGTTGCTCCCAGGTTACTTCCTTGCCGGTGTAGCAACTGATCTGGCCCATGATGCCCATCAGCGTGCTGTTGGCCATGTAATCGGCGCTGTTGATGGGGTTGCCGGCGCGAATGGCCTTGAACAGTTCGTTGTGCTCGACCTGGTAGGGGTTAACGGCAGGGCTGGAGTACATCTTGGGCCCGGAATAGGTCCAGGCCTTCTCCCCCTCGATGCGTCCCAGGCTGACGAAGGCGCGGCCCTTGGTCCCCAGCAGCACGCTGGAAGTCTTGTTGAAGCAGTCCGGAATGGTGCGACAGAAGGCATAGAGTTGGACGCCGCCGGCGAATTCGTAGACCACGGCGTGGTGGTCGAACACGTCGCCGTAAATCTCCCCGTGCAGCGTGGACCGACCGCCCATGCCGTGGCAGCGGGCCGGCACCTGCCCGCGCAGCGCCCAACTGGCGCGGTCCAGGTTATGCACCAGCGACTGGGGAACGTCGTCTCCCGACAACCAGCGGAAATGATATTGGTTGCTGGCCTGGTATTCGACCTCCGTGAGGCCCGGCTGGCGCGGGTACAGCACGTAAGGGGCCCGCAAGAAATGCTCTTCGATGGCCACGATGTCGCCGATAGCGCCGTCATGCACCCGCTGGATCGTCTCCTGGAAGGCGAGCCAATAGCGGCTCTGCAGGCCGGAAAGAACGCACAGCTTCTTCCGCTTCGCCAGCTCGCAAGCCGCCTGGACCACCTTGATGCCGGCGGGGTCGATGGCGTGGGGCTTTTCGACGAATACGTGCTTGCCTGCCTGAAGGGCCGCCATCATGTGCAGGGGATGAAACTTGGCCGCGTTCGCGATCAACACCAGGTCCACGGATTCGATGACACGCTTGTAGGCGTCGAAGCCGGCAAAGCAATGGCCGTCGTCCACCACTACCTGGTCGGCGTATTTCTCCTTCAGAGCTTTCCGTTTCTCGTGGATTCGGTCCTTGACGATGTCGGCCATGGCCACCAGGCGGGCGCCCTTGTCGGCATTCATGGCCTGGGTGGCGGCTTCGGTCGAGCGGCCCCCGCAGCCGATCATGCCCACACGTATGATGTCGCTGCCGGCCGCAAACACACCCCGGCCGTCCACCAGAACACTCAACGCGGCAACCGGTACCGCCGCCGAGGTCTTCAGGAAATCACGCCGCGAGCCTTCTTGGGCGCCCGTAAATCTTTCTGCCCGCTTGTTCATAAGTCAGCCTCCGATTGCCGGATTCGCGGCAGAGTACCACCGGGCCAGCGGCATAGCAAGTTGCCGCCCAGCACAAGCGGCAGAAGTAGAGTGAGCTTCCTCATTGATGGCCACCATCGCCGGCTACAAGGCAGTCCTGGTGGCGGCGGGCACTGTGCCCCGGCTCTTCCCCATGCTGACCACGGCCGCGAACACCATCGCGCCG
>JAPKYU010000151.1 GCA_026394175.1 Acidobacteriota bacterium
CAGCGGGACCAGGCGGTCGGCCGCAATCAATCGCCGCTCGGTGTAAGCGCCCAGCACGCCGGCATAGGCCACGCGGTCGCCCGGCTTCACTTCGGTGACGCCCGCCCCGACCTCCTCGACCATGCCGGCGCCTTCCATGCCGAGCACGGCAGGCAACGGCAAGGGGTAAAGGCCGGTGCGGTGGTAGGTGTCGATGAAGTTCAGGCCGACGGCCGTCTGGCGAATCAGCGCCTCGCCCGGCCCCGGCCTGCCAAGCTCGACGTCTTCCCACTTGAGAACTTCGGGCCCGCCAGTCTGATGAATGCGTATCGCTTTCGGCATCTCCACCTCAGGTTGTAGGTAGCAGGTTGTAGGCTGTAGGTTGTAGGTGGCAGGCAATCGCGCGGCCGCTCCTGCCGCCTACCACCTACATCCTACTACAACCTATGACTCAAAGCCGCGGCGGCGCCGGCTAGAATTTTGTACCACCGGCGCCCCTACGAGCCTGCGGTTCGGAAAATCCTGGCCGGCGCGGCCACTTCAGCCCCGAACTGATTGCGCCCGGCCGCAATTTCTCGCGCCGGCTCAGTGCAGCAGGTAGACGCGTGCGGTCGGATTGGCAAGCGGCATGACGCTCTTGCCGTTGACCTGGAAATCGACAACGTCCGCCGGCGTTCCGATGGTGCCATAATACACGTCGTCCGCCTGGCCGCCCTGCGGCCACGCGTGCGGGCCTCCCAGGTTCCTCACGGAAAAGCTGTAGGAGTCGACGGTAGTGATTGAACCTTCCGTGTATGTGTGCACGCGGTTGCCCGACAGCGTCAGCACCTGGCTTCCGTCGGGCGAAAGCGTCCCCGCCATGGATGCGGTGATTGTGTCAACACCTTTAGGATACGTGGCCGTCGTCGAACAGTCGAACGAGAAGCTCGTCTTGCTCCACTTCAGCGGGCAGTTCGCTCCGAAATCACGCGTGTTGTTCAGAGAGAGTGGAAGCGAATACCACCTACCCAAGGTAGAGCTGTCGAATGAGACTTGCGCCAGCTTGGTGGTCACCAGATGGGCGAATATATTGTCGAGGGTGATCGTCAGCCGGATCGGGGAAGTGGTGTTATAGGGAGCATAGGCGTGCCCGTTGACGATCATGGCGACGAGCTTGTACCCGTTCTTCGCTGCCTCCTCGGCTTTATCGAACTGGACGACCCCTCCCGTGCCGACCAACGTCAACTCGGGGAATCGACGCTTGTAGACGATCAGTTCCGCCTCCGACGGCCCCGAGATCGACAGCGTGAGCTTGGTTGCCGCCGGCCACGATGCGTCCAACTCGACCGCAAACGGCCAGGCCGACAGGTCTGGTGCGTTCCAATCGGCAGTCACGGGCCCCGAGATGCTGGGGGTGAAGCTTCTGTTGAAAAACACCTTGAACCCCTGGGCCCCCGGCCACGATATCGGCGCCTTAAGCGGATAGACGGTGCTGGTCGTCAACCGGCGGCAGAACTCGCGCCAGTCGGCGCCCACGTCGCTGCCAACCAACTGAAGTGCCTGCACCGGGGAGTACGCGAAACTCCTGAACACAAGCCCGGTGTAGTCACTCATCCGCCGGATGACATCGCCAACCGACTTCTCGCCGTGCCGGTCGGAAAAGGTTTGCAGGAAGGCTGCCGCTCCATATCCGTGGTCCTGCACGAGTCCGGCGTCCCCCGGCGGGTACTCCAACCCTTCATTGAATAGGAAGGGGTTGTTAGCGATATTGTCTTGCGTAGTTTGCGCCACGTAGTTCGGGTCGGTCGACAGCATCCGTTCGAACCAGGTGGACGCCGCTTCCAGCAACCAGAGCCAGGCATTGGCGCCCCTCGGCTGCACCGAGTACAGGTTCTGCATGACGTGGAAGAGTTCATGGCCGGCAGTGAGCTTCATCGTTTCCAGGTCCGCGTCCGTAACGATTCGCGCGGTGTTGAGGCTGAGCCCCTGCTCTTGGATGCCGGCGTCCATGTCTCCCTCCTCTCCCCATCGCTGGGTCGCGTTTCCGAAGAACGGGTACAACATCACTCTCATCGGCCAGCTTCGCGCCGGCCAGTTCAACCCGACTCGCTGCTGCAGCTTGGCATTGGCATCGTCGAGCGCCGCGGCGATCTGCTGCACCTGCGCGTATTGGATGGCCTTCGGCCGGTAGTAGAGGACGAACTTGCCGGAGTCGCTCATCATGTTCTGCCACCCGACGATGGCCGCGAACATCGGGAGTAGCCCGGCGGGTTGTGCGTCGGCCACGGGCTTCAGCGCGGCGGGCAACAACTGTGAAGAGGTCGCCGCGTTCACCGCCGGGATGGTGACCACCAGCTCGTTTCCCTCGATTGTGGGCGCCAGCAGGGTCGCGCCGGCCACCGGCGCTGCCAGGTTCGACACGTGCACGAATACGCCGCCACTGACCGGGCGCTTCATGGCCAAGCGCACCGTCATGCGGTTGCCGGTGGTCGCCGGAAGCCCGCTCAGCGCAAACACGTCGCTCGCCAGGTCCTCATCGAGCAGCGAGCCAAGCGCTCCGTTTCGTTGAAGAACCGTCACTGTGGTAGGGGAAGGCACGACAAAGGTGCGGGCGCTCACGGTGAACCCGCCTGCCTGCACGGTCCCCCCGCCGCTGTCGATTGTCGAACTGCCCAACGCCTGCCAATTGGATTTGCAGGCCAGCGTGACATTGCCCTGCGAGTCGCGCCCCGCGGTGCTCACCGTGAGCGCCTGCGCTCCGGTGTTCAGGATCTCGGCCGGCACCTGGAAATTTACCTGGTACAGCCCGACGAAGTAAGGCGCCAAGCCGGCAAACTGCACCTTGGCTGCCTGCCCGCCAACCATCACCGATATAGCGCTGGTGACGAGGTTGAGCGGCTTCGCGGCGCTGCCGTCCCCGCCGGGCGCTCCCGCCGCCAAGCTGGGGTCGACGGCGCCCAGCCCGGTCAGGAACAGGATCAGGACTTCACCGGGGCTGGCCGGCGAAGCGGCCGAGACCGGCGTGAAATTGGCGTGAAGCGCGATAGCTTCGCCCTTGCCGTCCATCGTTTTCGTAAACAGGCGCGGCGCGCGCGGCAGCACTGTGACCGTTTCCGTTCCGCTGGCGCCCGCCGCGTTCTTTACCCGCACCTTCACCGTCGCCCCGGTCAGATCGAAAGGAAGCTGTGCGTTGATCTGGCCCGGTGAGACGTAGAACAGAGGTGCGTTCAGCGTGCGGCTGCCGTCGATCACCTCCACCGACGTTCCTTCCAGCGAGGTGGGCAGCGGCACAGCGGTGGCCGCAGCCGCCTTGGGGGCCAGGTTGGTTCCCCACACGGTGATGATCATCCCCGGCGCAAGGTCGCGAGAGTAGTCAGCGGCATTGGTCACGCCACCCGACGGCAAAACCGGAACACCGCTCTGCGCCGGCAGCAAGGCCGCGAAAAGCAGGAAAACGACAAGGAAACGGATTGCGGAATAACAGGACACAATTCTCTCCTTTGGCGAAGCCACACAAATGCCTCACGATAACACGCGACTGTCGTTCGCTAACGCCGGGAGCATACTCAGGCCGGCCCTTGGAAGGGAGTGAGACACCGTGAGTCACGTTACCCGTGAGTCACGTGGCCCCGAAGGATAGCAACTTGGGTCAGCAGGGATTGTTGCGGCCTCTAACTCCCGCCCTATCAACGACAAAAGGCGTAGGTTGGCAGGGGGTTGGCAAGGGTCTTGCCGAGCTTTGGGCGCGCCGCTATACTTCGCAACACCCAATGGACGATAACCGACCGGCCAAATCGATTCCCGCGCCAGCCATCCAGGAAGCGCTCAGGCGGGTACTGGACAGTCCGGAGTTCCGCGCTTCAAAACGCCTTCGGAGGTTCCTCTCCTACGTTGTCGGCAAGACATTAGAAGGCCGAGCGGACGAGATCAAAGAATACTCGATCGGCCTGGAGGTGTTCGATCGGGAAGAGCCTTTTGATCCCCGCACGGACACCATCGTGCGTGTGGAGGCGCGGCGGCTGCGCCAGCAACTCGCCGTGTACTACCAGGGATCCGGCCGCTCCGACCCGGTCGCCATCGAGGTTCCGCGAGGAGGGTATATACCGGCATTTTGCGGCCGCGATGGCGGACATGTTCAGCCTGCTCTGCCGGCGGAGGCGCCCTTTACAGGCCGGCCGGCCAGGCGGCGCCGCCCGGCAGCGCTGATCGGCGGCGCGCTTGTCGTGCTCGTTGCCGCGGCAGGTTTGGTGCTCTGGTGGGCCGCCGGCCGGTTTTCCAGCCGCACGCCGCACCATTGGCGGCTGCAAGACTCCACGCTCACCGTTTTGGACGCCCAGGGCCGCATATGTTGGGAGAAGGACCTCTCGCCTGATGATCCCAGGGCGGTGGACGATAAAGGCATCCGGGACAAGGTGCTCATCGCGGACATCGATGACGACCGCAAAACGGAGGTGCTCGTCAACACCGTTTCCCTCGACGTGGCCGCGGCCGGGGGCTCGCTGCTGTGCTTCGAGCAGAGCGGCCGGCTGCGCTGGACCCACCACTATGGCTCTCGCAAGACGTTCGGCGACCGAACCTTCCAGGCGAGCTATACCGGCCGTTTCGTTCGCCCCTTGAGGGTCGGCGGCCGGCCGCGTCTGCTGACCGTAGCCAAACATTTTATGTGGTATCCGTCTCAGGCTGCGCTGTTGGACCCGAAATCAGGCGCGGTGATGGAAGAGTACTGGCACCCGGGGGTGATTTCTGAATACGCCGTGTGCGACCTCGATGGCGACGGCAACGACGAGGTTCTTTTCGGCGGCCTCAATAATCCCGGTCAAGGGCTTGGACACGCCGGGTTGGCGCTCTTGAAGCTACCCTTTTCGCGGAGTTCGGCTCGGCCAGCCCTGCCTGGCCCCGAGGGGTTCCCGCCCATTACAGGTGGCGGCGAGATCGCCTATGTCCTCTTTCCGCTTCCCGACGTCTCCAAAGTTATGGGCCAGCTTCCCGCGATCGCCCACCTGAGCGTCGATAGCAACCGTCACATTCTGGTCGAGACGCCGCTGCCCGAGGCGGGCGGCATCGTTTACACACTCGACGCCGGGTTGAATGTGAAGGAATGCCGCTTTTCGGACAATTTCGCCTCGTTGCACGACCGTTACCGCCGTCAAGGACTGCTCGACCATGTACTGACAAACAAGGAGATGGACTCGCTGGCCAAAGTCGTTCGTTTCTCCGCGGCGCCTGACGGTAACGACCCGCGATTAGAGCGGTTCTGGAGATTCTAAACCGGCCGGACGTAGCCGCAGATTCCGCAGATTGCCCAGATGAAATCGGTGTAATCTGCGAAATCTGCGGCTAGGTTTTTCCCTCACTGTTTCGCTGGCCGTGGGACCGCGCCGATGGCGCTGTCGGCCACCGACTTCGCTTTGGTCTCCGCCCAAGCCTTGCGGATGTCCTCGGGGAAACCCTCCACGAGCCGCTCGATGCGCCCGCGGATTTGGGCAACCACGTCCGGATGCTCGGGCGCCACGTCGTAACCCTCTTCAGGGTCGATGCGCAGGTCGTAGAGTTCCGGTTGCTTGAGCGGCAGGTTGATGCGGCCGGCGGCCGGCGCCGGGCTATAGGCCATCGAGTTGTACCGGGTGACGTGCAGCTTCCAGCGGCCCCAGCGAGCGCACTGCATGTTGATGTTGTCGAAATAGAGGATCGCTTCCCGCTCCAGCTCTTCCTTCTGCCCGGTCATCAACGGCCAGATATCGATGCCGTCCAGCGGGTTCTTGGGCAGCGGGACGCCGCACAGCTTGGCGACGGTCGGCATGATGTCCATCATGGAGGCCAGCCCGTGGCAGACGCGGCCGCGCGGGATGCGGCCGGGAAAGCGCGCCAGGAAGGGCTCCCGTACCCCGCCCTCATAGGTCATGCCCTTGCGCCCGCGCAGTCCGCCGGGGCTGCCCTGGAACCATGGGCCGTTGTCGCTGGAGAACATCACCAGTGTGTTGCTTTCCAGGCCGTGCTTCTTCAGCGTCTCCAGCACCTGGCCCACGCTCCAGTCCACTTCCTCGACCACGTCGCCGTACAGGCCCAGCGGCGACTTGCCGCGGAACCGCTCCGACGCCGCCAGCGGGATATGCGGGTAGGTGTGCGGCATGTATAGAAAGAACGGCGAGTCCTTCGACTTCTCAATGAAGCGCACCGCCTGCTCGGTGTACCGCGGCGTCAGCGTCTCGAGCTTGGCCGGCTCCTCCAGCGTCTCGGTGTTGTGCATGAGCGGGCGAGGACTCATGTCGTTGCTGTAAGGAATGCCGAAGTATTCGTCGAAGCCGTGGGCGGTGGGCAGGAACTGCGGCAGGTGTCCCAGGTGCCATTTGCCGACGGCCATCGTCTTGTAACTCTTCGCCTTCAGCACCTGGGCGATGGTGGTTTCCGAGTCGGGAATGCCGGTGGTGTCCTTGGGGAACAGCACCCGCGGGATGCCGACGCGGGTGGGGTAGCGGCCGGTCATCAGCGCGGCGCGCGACGGCGAGCACACCGGGTTGGCCGAAAGGAAATGGGTGAAGCGCGCGCCTTCGGCCGCCAGCCGGTCCAGGTTGGGCGTGCGGATTTTCGAGCCGTAGCAGCCCAGGTCGCCGTAGCCCAGGTCGTCGCACAGGATCATCACCACGTTGGGCGGCTGCCCCGCCGCCATGGCGTTCAGCACCGGATGAGCGCATGCTGCCGCCGCCCCAAGCTTCAGAAAATCGCGTCGATTGAGCGTCATCTCTTATCTCCCAGAAAATGGGACGCAGATAAACGCAGATAAACGCAGATCAGAAGGCGGCCGATCTGCGTTTATCTGCGTTCATCTGCGTCCTATTCTTACACTGCTTCGCGCTTCTTTTCCCGGCGCACCATGTCCGTGTTCTGTGCCGGTTCGGAATCGCACTCGACCGCCAGCGTGGTCACCGGGTCGTCGGGCGGCGCCGCCGGCAGGCCGGTGAAGCGGACGCGGAAGCGGTCTTGCGTGAACTCGACCTTCTTCCCGCCGGCCAGCAGCTTCGCCGACAGCACCTTGTTGGTCAACCCCGCCACCACCAGCGTCTCACCGGGCCAGAAATGCGCATGGACGTATAGCGTGTTGCCCTTGCGCGTGAAATTCAGGTAGTTGGAGCGCCCCACCCGGCAGGGGTCGGAGCCGTAGATGGTCGAGCCGTTCTTGTCCATCCACTTGCCGACCGCGGTCAGGATGCGCATCGACTCCTCGGGGATGGAGCCGTCGGGCTTGGGGCCGATGTTGAGCAGGTAGTTGCCGCCGCCGCGCGCGCAGGTGATCAGGTTGCGCACCACGGTCTTCGGCGTCTTCCAGTCGTCGTCGTTCTTGTGGTAGCCCCAGCTCCCGTTCATGGTCATGCAGGATTCCCAGGCCCGGCCCTTGGAAGCCTCGATGCGCTGCTCGGGGGTATCGAAATCCTCGGGCACCTTGGCGCGGTTGTTGATGATGACGTCGGGGAGCAGGCCGCGTACCATGCGGTTCATCTTGAGCGACTCCCAGCCCTCGGCGTCGAGCGGCCAGGCCACGTCGTACCAGAGGACGTCCGGCTTGTAAGCGCAGATCTCGCGCACCTGGCCGTGGATGTACTCGACGAAGCGCTTGCGCGCCGCCTCGTCGTCGGCGCAGCGGGCCCCGTCGGGGTGGTGCCAGTCCATCAGCGAGTGGTAAAAGCCGACGCGCAGGCCCTCGGCGCGCGCCGCCTCGGCGTATTCCTTCACCAGGTCGCGCCCGCAGGCCTGCTTCGGCGCGCAATAGCTGGTGTACTTGGTGTCGAACAGGCAGAAGCCCTCATGGTGCTTGGTGGTCATCACCATGTACTTCATGCCCGCGCGCCGGGCCAGCTTCGCCCAGTCGCGCGCGGCATTGGGCTTGGGCGTAAAGCGCTTGGCCAATTCCTGGTATTCCGAGACCGGGATGCCCTCGTTCTCCATCACCCATTCGTGCCGGCCCAGCACGCTGTACAAGCCCCAATGGATGAACATGCCGAATTTGGCCTCGTGCCACCACTTCATGCGGCGGGCGCGGTCCTCGTCGGTGCTGGTTTGCGCGGCGACACCCAGGGGCAGGGCGGCCGCCGCCGTCCCCACGCCCAGCATGTGCATGTACCGCCGCCTCGATATCGCGTTATTCCACATAACAGTGCTCCTTGAAAACCGAATTTAACCACGGATGAACACGGATGAACACGGATAAATACCGGTGGGGCCGCGATTCAGCCGGTGCGGCGGACGGCTTCGGTCCGGCAGAGCGCGGGGCACCCAATTCGCGCTTTCTGTCGACCAGCCTGAGGGTGGGCCGCCCGCCCCGCTTCCCGAATAATACAGTTTAGAGAAGCGCGACTTGCGGCACTTTGGCGAAGTGGGCGTCACGCGTAATCAATGCCAGCTCGTGTTGAATTGCCAGGCTGGCTATCCAAAGGTCGTTGGTAGAGATTGGCGTACCAGCCTGGCGAAGCTGCAAAAACAAGCGGGCGTAGACTTCGGTGGTTTCCCGATCCGCATAGAGGACCTCTACCGAGCGCAACCGCAGGAAGCGCAGCAGCAAGGACTCGTTGTGAGCCCGACGACGCGGATCGCCACCGAGGAAGCCGGCCTTGATCTCGGCTAACGCAATGAACGGAACACAAATTTCGGCGGCCTCTTCCACCAGAGCAGCAACGGAGCGCTCTCGTCGAAGCGCGTCTGTCAAACGGTTAGTGTCAAGTAGAATCCTCATGTCCAGAGCGCGGGGTCAATTTGGCGTTGCTCGTTGAGAATGCGGTCGAATTCTGGGTCCTCCTGCCAGACTCCGCCGAGCTCATCGAGGGATCTTAACCGGCGTGCGCGGGCTCCGCCTCCGATGGCAGACAACTCCTCTACCAGTAATTGGTTCAGGCTAATCCTCCGCTGCCGGGCTTTCCGGCGTAGCACCCTGTCAACCTCGCGGGGAATGCCGCGGACCGTGTATTGCAGGCTCTTTACTGTAGGCATGTCTGCCTACAGTGTATCAGAAGATGCAGGCAGAGCGGCAAAGATCAACAAAGGCTCTCGGTTGGCCCGGCGGCTTCGCCCCGCCGGATTCCCGTATACCTGATAGCTCAGGCGTGCGCTGCGCTCGACTTCTTCGCGGCCGCCCCCCGCGTCTTTGCCGTCTTCGTCCGCTCCGCTGACTGGGATTTCCGGCCGGACGCGGCCGGCGGGTCTTCCGCTTGCTTGGGCGCTTGCTTGACCGGCTTGGCTTTGGCGCGCTGGCGCCGTGCCGGTTTTGCCGGCGCCGCCGTAAGCTCAGCCGCGCCCTCAGCCATATCCAGGCCGAAGATGCCGGCGACACTTTCGGCCGCCAACACCTTGTGTGCGGCGGGGCCTTTCTTGGCCAGCGGCAGACCCTCGCCGGCCCTGGCCAGCAACTCCGTCTCGTTCACCTTGCGCAGCTTGAACAGAAACTCCGGCTGCGCGTCCAGGCGGGCGCCGATCCCGTACAGCACCGCCGCCACGTGCTTGCACATCGAGGCCCAGTCCGGGCAACTGCAAGAGAATTGAATCTCGGCGGGCGAAGGGAACAGGCCCGTCTGCTGGCGGCAGATGCGCTCCATGACACCCTTCGAGAAGCGCCCCTGCAGCAGCTCGACCAGCGAATCGATGGCGCCGGCGCAGTCTTTGCAGATCGAGCTCCAGCGCGGCTTCGGCACCGGCGTAACCTTCACGGCAACCTTGTAGAGCTCCGAGCCGCTGACCCGAGCGTTGATCTCGCCCGGCGCGATCTGGAGATCGACCACCGAGCCGTTGCGCACATAGGTGCGCCCGCGCGGCAGCCGGTTCTCGAAGTCGCTGTATCGTTCCAGGTTGTCGCACCAGGCCTTGCCCCAGAATGTCCGGGCAATGGTGCGGCCTTCGATGACCACCGGCGAAACCGGGTGGCCTTTTTTCCTGAGTTTGGCCATCTCGCGCTCGGCCTTGGCCCGGCGCTTCCACACCGGGACGTAGGGCCTCCAGCCGTAGAAAGACATGTTTCACTCCTTCAGTGCGGTATTGAGATCGAGCGCGACGAGCCTGAGCAACTCGTCGTCTTTCATCTCCGTCAGGTTGAGTTCGGCCCCGCCTTCCAATAGCTCCTGCGAGAGATGCTTTTTGGATTCGATGAGGGCGTCGATTTTCTCCTCGACGGTCCCCCGGCAGACGAATTTGTGGACCAGCACGTTGCTGGTCTGGCCAATGCGGAAGGCGCGGTCGGTGGCCTGGTTTTCCACCGCCGGGTTCCACCAGCGATCAAAGTGCACCACGTGGGAGGCGGCGGTGAGATTGAGCCCGAAGCCGCCGGCCTTCAGCGACAGCACGAAGAAGGGGACGGCCTCGTCCTCCTGGAATCGCCGGACCAACTCCTTGCGTTTCTTCACCTCGGTCTCACCGTGCAACACCAGTCCCGGCCGGCCGAATACCCCGCCGAGGAAGGCCGCCAGCGGCCCGGTGACTTCGCGGAACTGGGTGAACACCAGCACCTTTTCCTGCCTGGCCGCGATCACATCGGCGATGTCGCGCAGCCGCGCCCACTTGCCACTATCGGCCTCGGCCCAGGCGCCGTCGCCCAGCCACTGCGAGGGGTGATTGCAGATCTGCTTGAAGCGCATCAGAAACGCCAGCACCACGCCCCTGCGCCGGATGCCCTCGGCATCATCGAGGCGCTCGGCGAGTTCCTTTACCGCCTGCTGGTAGAGCGCGGCCTGCGTGCGGCTGAGATGGCAATAGGCCTTGACTTCGGTCTTGTCGGGGAGGTCGGAGATGACCGACTTGTCGGTCTTGAGGCGCCGCAGGATGTATGGGCGCAGCAGGTTGCGCAGCGGCCCGTAGGGGTTGTGTGGCTTGTCCGCCAGGCGCTTGGCATAGGCGGTGAACTCGCGTGCCGAGCCAAGCAGCCCGGGGTTGATGAAATCGAAGATCGACCAGAGGTCTCCGAGCCGGTTTTCAATCGGCGTGCCGGTGAGGGCGATCCGGGCGCGGCCCTCGAGCTTCTTCGCAAACCGCGTCTGCTTTGCGTCCGGGTTCTTGATGGCCTGAGCCTCGTCGAGGATCACGAAGCGCCATTCCCGGTCCGCCAGCCAGGGGATCCGCAGAAGTGAGCCGTAGCTGGTGATCACCAGGTCCAGGCCGGCGAGCGCCTCCGGCGGCAGCGATTTCAGTTGTTCGACCGGCATGGCCGAGGGGTGGGCGACCAGCGTCTTGAGGGCCGGCGCGAAGCGCTCGATCTCCGCGACCCAGTTGGCCAGCAGCGAGGCCGGAGCGACCAGCAGGTTTGGCTGGGTATGGAGCGCTGGCGTCCCGCCGGCCCCCGGGCTGTTTTCGATTGCTGACTCCGCCGGGGGCCGGCAAGATGCCGGCGCTCCATAAAAGCCGTCGGCCGACATTCGAGTTTCAGTCTGCTGGACCAGGAGCAACGAAAGCACCTGGATGGTCTTGCCCAGCCCCATGTCGTCGGCCAGGCACGCCCCGAGACCCAGCCGCGACAGCAGGTGCAGCCAGCGGACGCCCACTTGCTGGTATGGCCGCAGCGTGCCGCGCAACGCGCTTCCCGGCTCGACGCGCGCCAGGCCTTCGGGGGAGCGAAGCGCCTTCAATGTCTCGGCGAGCCAGGGACCCGCGACAACCCCTGACCAGTCCGGGTCGGCGCTCTCGCTGCCATCACTGGCCACGTCGGCGCCGGCGAACATCCGCAGGGCGGCAGCGAACGAGATACCATCCTGGGCCGCGCGCTGCTCGACCGCCCGGAACCGTTCCATCATGCGGCCGAGCCGCTCCCGGTCGATCTCCACCCACTGCCCGCGGATCAGCGCCAGTCCGTCGGAGCGGGCCAGCAGATCCCGGATCTCGGCCTCCGTTAACCTCCCGCCGTCGAGGGTGAGCTCCATGCGGAAGTCGAGCAGCGCGTCCCGGCCAAGACCGGCCGGGGCTTGGCCGCCGACCGTGGCGGTCACCTGCGGGCGGGCGGGCCGGCCTGCCTTCCAGTTGGCGGGCATCCGCACCACCACGCCGGACTGCTCCAGCAGCGGCACGTCTCCGAGCAATTGGAACGCTTCCCTGGGGGTCCAGCGCAAGGGGTGGAAGATCTCGCCCGCCTCGACCATGGCCCGCAGCCACGCGCAACGCTCCGCCGCGCGCTGAACCGGCAGCAGCAACGAGAGGAGCCGTCCCTTGTTCGCGGCCCCCGCGTACTCACCGAGCGCCTGCCCCAGCGGCAGGTGCTGGGGTCTGGCGCTCGCCGAGAGCCGCGTCGTGTAAGTGGCCAGGAAGGCGAACGGCGCCTCCTCGTCCTTGCGGTTCTCGGCAAGGTTGAAGTGCACCCGCCCCACCAGGTTCCAGCCGGGGTTCAGCCGCTTCAGGAACTCCTGCACCGGCCCGCCCGAGTCGGGCCCGCCGGATCCGGAAAGCTCGGCGCGAAAGGCGGCGTCGAGTTCCTCCCACAGCGACCCGAGGACGGCAGCCGTCAGATACTCGGCCCCGGTCATCGCCGGTGCCGCCGCGGCGAGCCGGTCGAGCTCCTCGTGGGGCGGAGGCGGCACTTCGAGCTTCGCCCCACGTTCCTCGACATCGGGCGCGGTGCAGACGGCGGTCACGTAGCGCGCGCCCAGCTCCCTCCAGTAGGCGAAGACTGGAGGCAGGACCTGGCCGACTTCGCCGCCTCCCAACTGCAACAACCCATGCCCGGACCCTTGCTGGAAGCTCTCCAGCAGACGCTCGGCAAGCTTCGCCTCCAGTTCGGGCGCGTCGTCGGCCCTGACCAGCGTGAGGCGCCCCTGCGGTGTCAGGCATGCACTCAAGCGGAACTCGGTCACAGGGCCACGATGTCCTTTCCCAGCCGCGGATTTCGCCGATGATACAGATTTACTCCGAATCGATGTAATCTGCGCAATCTGCGGCTATTTCCCATCCCTGTTCATCCGTGTTCATCCGCGGTGAATTTCACTGTCTTGCGATCAATTCGTACCAGGGGGCGAAGGCCTGCCCCTGGGCCTGCAAGTGAATCCGGAAGCCGCCGGCGACCCGCTCGACATCGCGGGCGGCCAACGCCGGCAGCCTCGCCCCTTTGCCATCCAGAGGGTACACCGACAACCCCCGGGCCGCGGTGGACAAAGTGACATGGCTCTCGACCCGCTCCATCCACACCGGCGTGTTGCCGCGGTTGATGTTGCCCGATTGCTTCTGAGCGAAGTCCGGCTCCTTCTCCAGCGTCCACCAGTCGCCGGTTCCCTCGTAGTTCACGATTCGCTGGGGCCGCGGCGGATCGGCGCCGGGCTGCGAGCGAAGCGTGTAGCCCGGCGTGGAAAGCAGCATGCGCGCCGATTGCTTCAACGGCTTGCCGTCGAGCGAGGTGAGCAGGATGGAGGCGAACCCGCGGCTGCTGTCGGCCAGTTGCACCGTGAGGGCGCCCGCCTCCACTGCTTTCTGCCCGGCGAAACCGATGAAGCCGGCGGCCGTGGGCGCGTGGATCAGGAACAGCTTGGCATCGCGATCGAACGTCGCTTCGCCGGTATCGAAGCGATAGGGCGCGGTTACGTCCGTCGCCGCCTTGGGCAATGGCCCGCCGCTGTCCTTCACCAGTTGCACGGGATGGACGAAAGCAGCGGCGGGATCGTAACCGGCCGCGGAGTTCAGGAACGCCGCGATGGCCGCGTTGCGCTTCTCGCGGCCCGACTGCAGGCGCAGGTCCTTGCCCATGGGGATGCCGATCTTCTGCCGTCCGGGCTGAATGGCGCCGGAGCGGAACAGCCAGGCGGCCTGGCCGAGGTTCGGGAACTTGGTCCAGTCGCCGTTCACGTTGAAGCCGTTGGGCGCGCCGTCGTCCCAGTTGCGCCCGTGCGCATAGGCGAAGTGCATGATCGCGTCCCAGTCCTGGAAGGCGCCGAACACCGCCAGTTCCACGTCGATTTCGGCGGCGTGGCGGTTCGGCCAGGGCTGGTTGAATTCGCTGACGGTGTAGGGCCGGCCGGCGGTCCGCGCCGCCGCGATGTTCATGAACGTCGAGAAGCCGCTGCCCACCGACGACGCGTCGCGCATCCGCCAGTCGCGGCCGTCCCAGCGCTGATGCGGGAAGTTGTAGTGATCGATGTAGAAATGATGGTCGTCGTAATCCAGGTCCTGGTGGGAGTCGAGGTTCAGCAGCCCGCCGTAGCCCATCTGGGTGCCGGCCACCGGTACCAGCGGCCCGGCGGTGTCGCGCACGGCGCCCAGCATCTGCCGCAAATAATGGCGGTCGCGGTCGGCCAAAAACAGCAGATAGTCGTTGACGCGCGTCTCCGGCGCCGCCTTCTCGTCGCGCCCCACCAGCGAGACATTGCCGGCATCAAGCGATTCGTTCTCCCGCAGCCCGCCCCATGCCGCGCGCAGCGCGCCGGCGCTGTCGTAGCGGGTCTTCAAAAACTGGTTCCACTGCCGCTGCAACTCGTTGCTGTATTCCCCGGCCACGGCTTCGTTGAAGCGGGTTGATTGCCAGGCCTGCAGCAGCGATGTCTCGTTGTCGATCTCCACCATGCCCAGCACCGGGTCGTCGCCGAGCGAAAGGGCTTCGATCACCTTCCGCGTGAATTCCACCTGCAGCTCAACCATGCGCGGGAAGAAGATGTGCAGCGGCTTGCTCTGCGTGGGAAATTCGGCGCCGTCGGGCATGGCCGGCACCTTGTCCACGGAGGGCCGGAAGCGATAGCCGACGTGCAGGTTCAGGTTGGCGTAGACGCCCTCGGCGCGCAGGGCGTTCAGGAAGCCGCGCAGGCGCGCCACCGATACCGGATTCAGCGTCGGGTAGGGGCCCTGGGTCAGGATGCTGTTGGCGTTTTCCGGATCGCGGTCGGGGTTGGAATCCATGTGGTGCAGCCGCACCAGGTTGATGCCCAGCCGGCGCAGGCGCTTGGCGATGCGCGCCGCGTCGCCCGGCTCCGGGAAATTCGCGCCGAAGGCCAGGTTGACGCCGAACAGACGCACGCGCTCGTCGTCGGCGGTGTTCGGCCTGCCGTCCTTGCCGGCGCGATAGAAATGTCCATCGCGGACAAACAGCCGGTCGGCGGCGGTCAGGGGGTGGTTCAGGAAGCTGAAGTCGGCGGCGCCCGCCAACTGGTCCTGGTCAATCGCCACCACGTAGACGTCGCCTTTTTCCGGCGACTGCGCGAAGGCCGCCACTGCGAGGAAGACCAACAGGATGATTTTGAGTCTCATACGAAAACCACTTTTAACACAAAGGCTGGAAGACACAAAGGCACGAAGTGGAACCTCGCGCCCTACGGAGGCGCCGGATGCCTGCGAGGTTCACGCGGATCCGCGCAAATCGGGTAATATCTCCGCATGCTGGCGGCGTGGATGGTTTGGGGGGCGCTGGTGGCGCAGCAGGCGGCGCCGGGCCCACCTCCCCAGCAAGCACCGGGGGAGTTGCCGGTGTTCCGCGCGGAGACCACGCTGGCCCTGGTTCGCTTCCACGTCGTCCGCAAGAACGCCTACGTCGATGACCTCAAGCCCGCCGATGTGGTGCTGCTGGAAGACGGGTCGCCCCGCAAACTGACGCTGTTCGAGGGCGGCCGGGCGGCGCGGCGCACGGTCCCGGTCGAGGTCATTCTGCTGTTCGATACCAGCGGCAGCGTGACCCAGGAAGGCCTGCTCGATCCGCTGGCTTACCAGAGCACGCTGCTGGACGGCGCGCCCAATGCCCGCCTGGCGGTGTACGGGTTCGATTCGGCGCTGCGCCGGTTCAGCCGGCCGACACGCGACCCGGCCGAACTGGCCGGCGCGCTGGAGCGCGTGGTCAATTTCCGGTCCGGCGCGCGTCCCCGGCCGGACACCATCCGCCTGCAACTTCCTCCCAAGAGGAAGTCCGATCCCCGCGGCGGCACCTGGATCTATGAATCGGTGTTGGCCGCGGCCAAGGACGCCGCCGCGTGGCCGGGCAACGCCACCCGCATGCTGGTGGTTCTCTCCGATGGCTTTTCCACCACCACTTCGCAGCCCGAAGACGCTGCCAGCCTTGCATCCGAGCTTGGCATTCCGATATACCCCGTCGTGCTCGGGCACCACCGGCTCGAGGAGCAAATGCGCCAGGTGCACGAGACGGGATATAACAGCCAGGGAGTCATGAGCGATGGGGCCCGCCAGCGTCTTCAACGGCTCGAAGCGCAAGAGAGGGATATCCTGGATTTCGCGCGGCTGGGGGAATTGACCGGCGGCCGCTCCTTCAACCCGCGAACGATTAACCTGACTGTCGTTCGGCAGATCCTGGCGGGCCTGCTCAACCAAATCCGCTGCGAATACGTTGTCGGTTTTACGCCCGGGCCGCCGGCAGGGCAACCCCTGCGCCACAAGCTTCAGGTGAAGCTGCGCGGGAAAGAACTGGGGAAGGTGCTGGGCGGGGCGCGCAGCATCACGTACTGATTTCGGCGGCGGGGCGGGCGGCCGGTAAGCAGTAGGCAGTAGGCAGTAACCGCCACCACTTCCGCGCGCGCCGCTACTTCTTGCGGCGCGCCATGGCCGCGCGCACCGCCGCTTGCGAGGCGAGAATCGCGCGGTCCCCAGGCAACATCGCCAGGCCCTGCCGGTACACCCGGTCGGCTTCTTCAAACCGCGCCGTCGAATAATACCAGTCTCCAAGTCCCAGCACCGCGTTTCTCGAGTTGGGAGTTACGCGCAGGGTGTTGGTCCACAGCGCCTCCGGGTCTTGCCAGTGCCGGATGGCGCCGATAGAAAGAAAACCCCAGGCGATCAGCAGCGCCGGGATGAACCAGGCCAGCCGCCGGTGGCGCGCCAGGTGCGCGGCCAGAAGCGCGAAGCCCAGCACCGCGGCATAGGCGTAGCGGTCTTGTACCTTGCCCTGGCTCGGCAGCACCAGGGTGGCGGCCAGGGCGGGCAAAAGCGGCAGGACCAGCAATAATGCCGCGCGGCGCATCTGCGGCCAGCGCCACCCCAGCCAGGCCAGGAGCGCCGGCGCAAGGAAAAACCCCAGCCACGATGCGGCGGAAAACGAGAGATTGTAGTCGAGCGCCAGCGGCCACGGCCAAACCAGCTTCCAGACGTAGTGAAGCAGAGCAGCAGCGGCGGTTTTGATCGCTCCCCAACCGACGTGGCCCGGCAGGGGAGCGGCGGCGCTGCCAGCGGCGATCCGGCGCAACAGCAGGGATCCGGCCGCAAGGCCAAAGAACGGCCAGGCGCGCCGGCCGACAAAAACCACGGCCATCAGCGGCAGCGCCAGCGCGCTTTCCTTGGTTAGCATCGCTGCGGCGGCGGCCAAGTAGGCCACCGCAAGCAACCAGGGTGCGCTTCCGCCACGGTCTGTAGCGGCGGTCTTCAGACCGCCATCTGTTTCGGCAAGGGATTGAAATGGCGACCTGAAGGTCGCCGCTACAACGGCATACAAACTGACGAACATCAGCCCGGCGGCGACCACTTCCGGCAGCCCCGCCATCCAGGCCACCGCCTCGACGTGCAGCGGGTGGGCCACGAACAGCGCGGCGGCCAGCCATGCGACTCTGGCCTCAGCAAACTGCGAAACCAGCAGAAAGGCGGCCAGGGCCGCGCCGGCGTGAGCAGCCAGCGAAAACAGGTGCAGCCAGAACGGCTGCCCGGCAAAGCCCCGGGCCAGCCAGGAATGAAGCAGCACGGTAGCCGGCCGGTAGTAACAATACCCCGCCGGGTGCCACAAGAATTTCGGCACGGCGCCGGAGAATGCGGAGCCGATCGTTTGCCGCGGCATCGACGGGTCGTCGAGATAGATCATCTCGTCGTCGAGGATGTAGCCGCCGCCCAGCGCGCCGGCGTACAGCAGCGCCGTCAGCAGCAGCAGGCAAGCGGCGGCCCGGCGGGGCGTGGTCCACGGCGGCTGTGGCAATGAGCGCGGCATCGCTCGCGGGCTAGTATACGATGTTGTCGGCTATCAGCTTGAAGCTATCAGCTTTAAGCTGTCAGCTCTCAGCTCTCAGCTATCAGCTATCAGCCCCGACCTCCGGGCCACGCGGCCGGCAGATAGCCGGAAGCTCAGAGCTGATAGCTGAAAGCTGATGGCTGATAGCTTTAACGTGAAACCACTCCGGTCCATTCACGGTGTCGCAACGGCCGCGGTGCTGCTCTACGCCGCGTTGGCCGCCTGCTACACGCTGAAGAACTTCGATCTTGGATGGCAGTTGGCGGCCGGCCGGTACATCGCCGAGACCGGCCACCTCCCCCGCCACGACGTCTTCTCCTACACCGCGCCGGGCAAGGAATGGGTGTACCCGGCGGGAGCGGAGTTGCTGTTCTACGCGCTGTACCGGCTGGGCGGCTATGCGGCCCTCACGCTGCTGGGCATGGCCGTCTGCGTTTCAGTAGTCGCGCTGGTGTTCTTCGCCGACGCCGGAAACAGTCCCAGCCGGCGTCTGACACCTGATACCTGGCACCTGTCACCTGGCGTTTGGCGGCTCTGGCTGGTGGCATTGGCTGTGCCGGCGATTGCCGACCGGACAGGCGCGCGGGCCGACATGTTCACCACCGTGCTGTTTGCGGCCGTGCTGGTGATCGTCTGGCGGCTTCACCGGCAACTCCGGAGCCCACTTCATCTACTTCCTTTTCTGTTCCTCCTCTGGGCCAACCTGCACCAGGGCTTCGTCTTTGGCCTGGCCTTGCTGGCCGCGGTTTGCTGCGCCACGGCCTGGAATTCTTGGGTAGGCGGACGCTCCCTGATCCCGCTTGGCGGGACGGCTCGGTTGCCGCATCGCCAGTTGTATTTGTACAGCGGGCTCAGCGCGCTGGCCGTTCTCATCAACCCCTGGGGCTGGCGCCTGTACGCGTCGCTCTGGCGGGTGCGGCAGGACATGGCGTTTCAGCGCGGTTTTATCGGCGAAGCTTCCGCTGTGCCGTGGGGCTGGTGGCGGCTGAGGGATGCCGTTCGCCTGGACGATCCGGATGCCGGCGTGTGGTTGTTGCTGGCGTTTGCAGCAACCGGGATCGCCGTGGCGTTGGCGCGCCGGCAGTGGTTGCCCGCCGTCCTGCTGACGGGCGCTTGCTGGCTGGGTGTGCAGTACGTCCGCGCCCAGGCGCTCTCGGCCATCGTGACCGCCGTCGTGCTCCCCTCGACCTTCGGCTTTGCCGGGCGGCAACAGAGCCGCGACCACAAGGGAGCGGTCCGCTCGCTCGTCCCGCTTGGCGGGACGGCTCTGTTGCTTTTGCTGCCGTTGCTGGCGCTGCGCTCGGCCGGCCTCATCGGCAACCGGTATTACATCGCGCGGGGCGACATCGCCACCTTCGGCTTTGGGCCATCGTGGTGGTTCCCGGAGCGGGCGCTGGACTTCATCGGGCGCGAGCGCCTGCCCGGCCGCATCTACCACGATTACAATCTGGGCGGGTGGATGATGTGGCGGCTGTGGCCGCGCTATCAAGTGTTCATCGACGGCCGCGCCCAACCCTTCACGCCGAGTATCCTCCTGGAGCAACACGCCATGCGGGCGGCCCCGATCGATTCGCCGGCCTGGCGGGAGTTCCTCGACCGGTGGGGCATCAACACCGTGCTGATCTCGCTGGCGCGATACGGCGGCTACCGGCTTTCGCCGGCCGAGCTGTGCGCCTCGCCCGATTTCCGGCTGGTCTACATCGACGACGTTTCGGGAGTCTGGCTGCGGGCCCGAACGGAAAATCGCGCCTGGCTCGATCGGCTGGCGCTTTCCTGCCCGCCCGCCTCCCTGCCTGCGGCCGGCACTTCGCCGGCCGCCCGCTACAACTTCCTGGCCAACGCCGGCCAGCTCTATCAGGCCTTCGGCATGGACGCCGAGGCGCTGGGGGCCTACCAGGAAGCTGAGAAAATCTTTGGCGGCGACGCCAACCTGCGCTACAGCATCGCCCAGGTTTGGGACAACCGCGGCCGCGCCACCGAAGCGCGCCAGGAGTACCGCAATGCGCTGGCGCTCGGCGAGTCCTCGCAGGCCTGGCACGCGCTCGGCCTTCTCGAGTGGCGCGAAGGGCGCCACCGCCAGGCCGCCGAAGCATTCGCCCGCGCCGCACGGCGTGCCGTGCTGGCCCACGAGAGTTACCGCATGCTGGGCGAGGCCTATTTGGCGCTGGGGGAACCGAAGCGCGCCCTGGAAGCCTTTGAGCGGGCGCGCGCTGTCAGCCGCTATCGCGACGACAGTGGCGGGTTGGCCGCCGCCTGGCTGGCGCTGGTGGCAGACGGCGAGCGGCGCGCTCGCGCCATGACTCATGACAAGTGAGCCTGCCAATCCAGCCGTGGAATCCGCGCGGTCTCGGGCGGCCTCCTCGCTTACTTCAGGCTCTGGCGGATCATCTCGGCGAAGTTCTCGCCCGACTCGGTCCACAACGTTTTGCGCTGGACCGGCAGCCGCTTGTCCAGTTCGTGGACGAAACCGAGCAGCTTGCGGATGTTCTCCTGCAATCGCTCCCGATACTCGCGCGCCATGATCCGCGATTCGGCGTCGGGCAGCATCTGATCGGCGCGAAACGGGGTATCCGGGCCAAAATCGATTTCCAGGTGGCCGCGCTCGGCTGTGCCATCCTCAAATTCCGGGCCGAGGCAGGACAGCGTCACGGGCACCGGCGCCTGCTTCCAGGCCCCAGGCCCGCCGTTCTTCTGGAATCTCCAGAGGTCCCAGAAGCTGGAGGCCTCGTACGCATAGTCGCCGTGAAAGAACTCGGACGCCAGCGAAAGGATGTAGCCTGGTTCGGCGCCCTCTTCGCTGAAGTCTTCCTCCAGGACCGGGTGTTCGCTCCAGCTCAACGGGTAGATGCGGAACCCGCGGATGCGCGGCCGCAACTTGGAAAAGGGGAAGGTCTCCAGCAGGGTGCGATAGCGGTCGAGCATCTGGCTATCGTCATAGTCCTTAAGCCACAAGCTCAGGTAAAAGCGATCGGCCATACGTGCAAACCCGTTCCCATGGTAGCAAAAAGGAATGGGACGCCCGCCGCGGCGGGAACGCAGATAAACGCAGATCAGACGGCAAGAGAGATGGCTGGTCTGCGTTTGTCTTCGTTGAGGCCTAATCTGCGTGCATCTGCGTGTATCTGCGTCCCATTAACCCAGGCGGGAGGCGGAAGCGCGACAGGCATCGAGGGCCAGCACGGCAGCGTGCTTGCCGGCCGCCGGCAGCTCGCCCACCGCCTCTTCCACGACTGCCGCGCTCAACGCCCTCATTCCGGCAGGGTCCAGGCCCTGGAGCAATTCGGTGAGCGCGGAACCGCAGGCCATGGACGCCACGCACCCCCGGCACTTGAAGCGCGCCGCGGCAACCCGGCCATCCCGCAACTTCACCGATAATTTCAGGATGTCGCCGCACACCGGGTTCGACACTTCCACCACCGCGTCGGCGTCCTCGAGCTCCCCGGCGTTGCGCGGATTGCGGAAGTGATCGAGCAGCTTGGGATGGTACATCTGCCGTACAATGGCCTGTTGTTCCGGGACCCACTGCGAGGATATCCAGGCACTCCGCGGAAATCAATGGAACGCGCCATGACGGACATGCCCGACACGGAGACAATTCTTGCCGATCTTGCCCGGGCGATCGCCGGCAAGCAGGGAACGGAAGCCCTGCGGGCGGCCGTGGAAGCGCTCAAGCGGGCAGTTCCGCGCTACACCTGGGTGGGCATTTACCTGCTGGAGGGCGGCGAACTGGTGCTCGGCCCGTACCTGGGGAAGCCGTCGCCGCATACCCGCATTCCCATTGGCAGGGGAATCTGCGGCGCGGCCGCCCGCGAGGCGCGCACCATCATCGTGCCTGACGTCAACACCGACCCGCGCTACCTGGCGTGCAGCCTGGAGACCTGTTCGGAAATTGTTGTGCCGATTTCTCGCGATGGCAGCGTAATCGGCGAGATCGATATCGACAGCGACCTGCCCGGCGCCTTCGGCGACGCCGACCGCGAGCTGCTGGAACGCGCGGCCGCAATCATCGCCGGGAAAATCTGACATGCAAACAGTGACCGGGGCGCTGATCGCGCGCGGCGGCCGCTTCCTGATTTGCCGCCGCCGGGCCGACCAGCCCCACCCGCTGAAATGGGAATTCGCCGGCGGCAAAGCCGAGGCGGATGAAGAACCGCCGGTGGCGCTGCGCCGCGAGCTTCAGGAAGAACTCGGCATCGAGGCCGAGATCGGCCCCGAGGTCTGCCGCCTGCCCTATCAATACCCGGGCCGCGACCCCATCCTGCTGATCTTCTACCGCGTAACCGAGCTCAGCGGCGAGCCCCTCAACCTGGCCTTCGCCGAGATCCGCTGGGTGAAGCGCGAGCAACTGACTTGGTTTGACTTTCTGGAGGCCGACAAGGAGTTAGTCGAGCGAATCGCCCGCGGTGAAATCCCCTAAGTGCGGAATGCGGAGGAGAATTGCGGCTGCGCAACCCCTCCATCGAGCGCGCTGGCTACTCCGCACTCCGCACTCCGCACTCCGAACTCCTGCGGCGGGCCAGGCGGGCATCGGCCAGCAGCGCGTGGAGCTGCGGCACCAGGCTCACCAGGCCGCCAAACCGCGCCCGCTCGTACACCTCGGTGAACCGCGCGAACACGGGGGCCAGCGCGGGATCGCGGACCACGGAGAGAAACTCGCGCGCCGACATGCCCGGCGGTTTCTCATAGCCGCGGCGCGCCAGCAAGCCCAGCATGTCCTGGTAGGCGAGCGTGGCATCGCGCGCCGTGGCTTGTCCGGCGCGGGTCCGGGCCCGCGAGGCGCTGCGCCGCCAGGCCTCCCGGATCTGCCCGGCGCTCAGGAACACGCCCAGGGAGAGGCCGCAGAGCACGATGAGCGCCGGCAGGACCCGCGGATCCGACTTCACCCGGCCGCGCAGGCCGCGCAGCCAGTCGGAAAGCCGCCGGTACCGCAGGCGGATGTAGTTCTGGGTCTCGGCGGTGGCCCGCCGCGAGCCGCGATCCAGGTTGCGCGCCAGCAGGAACTGCCGGCTGAAATCGTAGCTCACCACCCAGTCCAGCCAGAACGTTTGCAGGGCATCCAGCCAGAGGCTGATGCGGTACAGGCTGGCCACCACCTGCGTGCCCGCGGCCGGCGTCGGGTCGAACGTCACCCACCCGTACGTCGGGAAGTAGACTTCCACCCAACTGTGCGCGTCGCGCGCCCGAACCATGTAGACCCTGGATATGTCGTTGAACTCGCCGGGCAGGAACCCGTTCACCAGGCGGGTGGGGACGCCCAGCGTGCGCAGCATGACGGCCATGGCCGAAGCGAAATACTCGCAGTGGCCGCGCCGCTGGTCGAACAGGAAACCGGCCAGCGGGTCCCGACCGGTAAAGGGCAAATCCAGGGTGTAGCCGAACTGGGTGCGCAGGTATTCTCCGATCAGGCGGGCGCGGTCATATTCGTTATCCGCTGTGGCCGTGACCTGCCGGGCCAGCTCGGGGATGCGCGGATCGAGCTGGGGAAGCTGCAGGTACACGTCCAGGGGGTTCTCCCCGATGTGCTCCGGAAAGTCGGCCGGTGCGGCGCGCAGCAGGTTGGCGGGCGGGCGGTAGATGTCCGATGTGGCTTCGTAGCGCAGCGCCGACGCGCTCCGGTCCCGCAGCAGCAGCGAATCATTGGAGTCCATCTCCAGCAGGCGCATGCGGCCCACCACCTGCTCCCCCTTGGGGATCAGAAACAGGTGCTCGGTGGAGATGGGCTCCAGCATCACCGTGTAGTGCAGCCAGGCGGCGCCGGCGGCCGGGCGCTGCCGCCGCCCGAGGACGAACCGCGCCATGCCGGATTGGGCCGGGTCGCCGGCCACCAACAAAACGGCGGACAGCACGGTGGTGGCGGCGTTGGTGTTGTGCCAGCGATGGCCGTCGAATAGCGTCAGGGCCACGCCCCGGAAGCGCAGTTCCTGGACGCGGGGCGGGTCCGTGGCGTAGCGCACCCGCATCATCACCGCGTTGCTCTTCTTGATTTCCCCGATTTCGCCCAGTTCCACGTTGTCGCCGAACCCGGCCACCTGCTGCGCCTTGGG
>JAPKYU010000238.1 GCA_026394175.1 Acidobacteriota bacterium
TGATCACCCCGGGCGCTTTTGTGCAGATCGACACGGAACAGCGCAAGCTGGAAACCGAGGGCTGGCGCAACGAATTCGAGCGCCCCGTCTACTTCATCGAGACCCGCGCCGCCTTTATCTGTTCCTGGGTGATGCTGCTGAAGCCGGGCCACCTGCTGTTGCAGCCTTACTCGCTGTCGCCCTGCCGGGCGGAGATCAAGCTGGTGCCGGATGAGGCTGAGATCGTGGGCCGGGTGACGGGCCTGGCTATGCAGTTGGCCGGCGCGCAGGCGGGAAGAGCTCGCGTTGCATCAGGTCCACGAGAAGGCGGAGATCGTCCATGAACAGTTGCCGCCCCGCCTCGTCGGCTGCCGCCGGCACGTAGCTCCGATAGGGCTCCAAGACCTTCCAGTTCTCCAGGATCGTTCCCAGCTCGCCCTCCACCGTTCGGAAGTAGTGCTCCAGGTCTTCCTTCTGGTCGGCCAGGAGCTTCTTGAGCCAATCGTAGAAAACGGACACGTGCATTTGCCGTAGCGCGCGATCGGATTGTTCCGCCGAATACACGGTTTCCAGACCGTAGTGGTGATACAGGCCGCTGTTGGGGTCGCGCAGCGAGGCCAGGTACGCCAGCTTCCCCATGTCCGTAGGGATGGCCGAAATGGTGTTTCGCCACAGGTCTTCCAGCACCTTGGTGTGAGCCTGCCGGTTGGTCGTTCCAATGGACATGAAGCACCTGTTCCGTTTCCGGAACATTCTACGCCCGCCGGTCCCCGCTTGTGAATCCCCCAATTAAGGTCATTACCGCGCGCCTTATCCGCGCGCAACCTCGCCGGTCGCTCCGGCGGCCGAGCTTATGCAAGGAGAAAAAGACATGCTTCGCAAGTACATGACCCTGTGGCTCCTGTTGGCGCAAATTGCGCTGTTCGCTCTGGCAGCCGGCAGTGCGAAGGCCATCGACCCCTCCCCGGAGCCCCCGTGCCTGCCCTGTGCCCGGTAAGCGGGAACCGCTCTTTTGTCTGCACGCCAAAGGGATCCGGTGCGCGGTGGGGCACCCGGGTCCCTAAGCGTGTGCCTGCCCGACTAAGTCCTGGGAACGCCGCCGGTTACCACATCGGTACTGCTGAGCAAGCAAAAGTACTATTGCCCGAGGCCTGGAGAGGGGGTATAGTGTAACCGGACGGGAGATGTACGCCTTCTTTCAGTGGGGTCTCTGGGTCGCCGGCGCTGGCCTCCAAGCGTTAATACTCTGGCGTCTGGTGAGGTCGCGGCTGTTTCGCCAGTACCCATTCCTGACTGCCTACTTCACCTGGCAGGTCATCCGCGTCGGGCCGCTGATGTTCGCGTACCGCTACCTGTCGGTCCGGACATACTCGTGGCTGTGGTGGTCCTTGGAAGTCGTTTCCTGGGCCCTTATTTTTCTGGTCATACTGGAGCTTTACGATCACTCCTTGAGGGAATACCAGGGCTTGCGGCGCATCTGCCGCCTCTTCGTTTCTCGCGCCAGCCTCCTCATCATGCTTTTTGTGTGCGGCTCGATTGTGTGGGGCAGCGTCGTTGAGGCCGATCCACGGCAGTGGATCAACACCTGGTTGTTTCTCATGCAGCGGTCGATCCGCCTGGTTCACACGGGAATGCTCCTTGGGTTGGTGGCCTTCCTGGCGTGGTTCCAGATCCACACTTCTGCGCTGCTTCGGTACTTGACGCTGGGATGGCTGGCGGACCGCGCCGCGGGGGTGGCAGGCACCGCGCTGCGTTATCATTTCGGGCCGGCAGCTTATCCGGTGCTGACGATTGCTATGCCGCTCTGTGCTGTTGTGATCCTGGGAGGCTGGTACTGGGCGCTGAGCCGATCGTACGCGCCCGCGGAAACGCGCGCCTGGCCGGCCCGGGAACTGACGCCGGTCCAGGCCGACTTGCTGATGCGCCGCCTGGAGCTCATCGAAGCGACGCTGGGTAGGGCATACCACTGATGATCGTGCTTTGGGCCATCCTCGCATTCGCCTTGTTGGCGCTGGTTCTGGGCGCCCAGCGGCTCCTGCGCCTGGGCCGCCGCGACAGCGCCACCCTGGTCGATCTCGAAGCCCTGTTCGACAGCGACACGGAACGGCATGCCCACATTGGGCGAGTTCTCGGCCCGGAGGACTTCGATTTTCTGGCGCACTCGCGTTACGGCTCCAATCTGATCGGGCGGTTGCGGGCGCGCCGCACGCGCACCATGGCGCAGTACCTGAAGCAGATCGCGGAGGAGTTCGACAGCCTGATGGCCATCGGCGCCTTGTTTGCCGCCGCCCCAACGGCGCAGGCCGAGAGATTCGCGAAGCGACTGGCCCGGCAGAGGCTCCGCTTCATGCTGCTGTTCGCGCGTGTTTGGATCAAGACCTATGCCAATCATCTATTCCGCTGGCCGGTGGAGATGGGTCGCCTCACGGAGCAGGTCCGCGCGCTGCGCTACGACGCCGATCGGATCCTGCACGCGCTGACGCCGGCCGATCTCGGCGCCCTCCTGAGTGTCCTCCGCAACAGTTAGGCTGTAGGCTGTGGGCTGTAGGCTGTAGGCCCATGTTGCTTGGCCCACAGCCTACAGCCTACAGCCGCAGTTTCACCTCGAACCGCGTCTTCGATTTCATCATCTCGTCCCAGGTGACGACGCGGCTTTCGTAAGCGGCCATGCGGCCCAGGATGCTGGTCAGGGTGCTCTCGGCGCCTTGCGCGCCGTTGTTGACGAGCTTGCCGGTCGTGAGGCTCTCGACGAAGGCCTTCACGTTGGCGATGGCGCCGCCGTTAAAGGTATCGTCCTTCTCGGTCCCCTTCCACGGCTTGTCGCCGGTGATGTTGACGGCGGCGCCGTAATGCGAGTCCACGGTTCCGCCGGTTCCGTAGAGGCGGATGCACATGTCGTGGAAACCCTTCAGAAACTGGGAGGAGCTGAACTGGATGCGGACGTCATCCGGGTACCAGTAGGTGCACAGGAAGTGGTCCCAGCAATCGCCGACGTCGGTGCGGGCCTTGCGGCCGCCCGTGCCGTAGGCCTTCAGCGGGTGGGCTTTCAGGTACCAGTTGGCGACGTCCAGCACATGGATGTGCTGCTCGACGATCACGTCGCCGGAGAGCGCCTTGTCGAACATCCAGTTGCGCAGGCGGGTCTGGTCGGCCGTCTCATTCGGGATGTTCCTCGCGCGGAGGCGCCCGGTGTGATAGAAAACCTGGCCGCACACCGGGGCGCCGATGGCCCCCTCGTGCACCCGGCGCGCCGACTCCTGGAAGACCGGCTGGGCGCGGGTTTGAAAATCCACCAAAAAACTCAGTTTGCCTTGGGCCTTGTCGGCACTGGCCGCGATGCTGCGGGCCCCCGGCGCATCCACGGCAACGGGCTTGGCCAGGAACACGTGCTTGCCGGCCTGGACCGCGGCCTCCGCCTGCTGGGGATGGTAATAGGGCGGGCTTTCGATGACCACCGCATCCAGGGCCGAGTTCACCAGCTCGCGATAGCCGTCCAGGCCCTTGTACAACCGGATGCCGGAGGCCTGGAAACGCTTCTGCGCCTCCTCCAGGCGGTCGGTGAAGGGGTCGTGCAGGGCCACGATCTTCGCGTCGGTGTGTTGCAGGAAGTAGTTGCCGATGTACAGACCCCGGCCTCCGCAGCCGACAATGCCGATGGCGATTGCCGAATTCGCCGGCGTTCCGTACACCGATTCCGGCTTCACCAACATCACCCCCGCCGCCGAAGCGGCAGCGGCCTTGATAAACGAGCGACGATGCTGCTTCATGCGCTGGAGGATATCACCGCCAAGTTGCCAAGGATACAGAGTCCGAAAGGGAGCTGCTTTGTGATGCTTGCTCGCAGAATCTTGTTTTTTGGCCCCGCCAAAAAGTGCAATGAGGGTGGACGCAAAGTCAGCCCGCGAAGCGGGTGCTGGAGTTTGGCCGCGGGTAGCCCGCGAAGCGGGCGGAAGAGGAAAGCCCATGGCGCAAGCCGTGGGGATCGGCGCCGCGTAACGCCGGCCAGCCCGCGAAGCGGGCGGAAGAATCCTCCAAATGTACCGCTCCTCGAAATCCACCCCGTTCTTTCGCAGAAGCATCATGCCGAAAACCGCGTGAACGGGGATGTTGGTGAAACTGTGTGGCATGCGTTTCCTCCGGGGTGTAGCGGCTTACTTTAGCGCTCTTTCGCCCGCTTCGCGGGCTTCATCACACTAACGATTGATCCTCACGGCTTGCGCCATGGGCTTTCATCTTTCGCCCGCTTCGCGGGCTGGCGCCACCAGCGTGTTTAAAACGCAGAGACGCAGAGGTCGCTGAGATGCGCAGAGGTTTCCTCCCTCTCTGCGTTTTCTCTGCGTTCTCCGCGGCTCTGCGTTGAAGGTTCGGCTGCGGCGACAGTGGCTTTGTGACCTTGGTGTCCTTTGGCCTTTGCGGTTCCCTATTATCCGCTTGGAATTTAGTTCTGGCGGGCGTAATCATTTAGGCTATGGACGACGCGCTCACCGTTCATCGCCTTCACTTCGCCTTTACCGCCACGTTCCATTACCTGTTTCCGCAGCTCACCATGGGCCTGGCCCTGCTGCTGGTGGTTCTGAAAACCATGGCGCTGCGGACGGGCGAGGAGCACTACAACCGCGCCGTGCGCTTCTGGGGGAAGATCTTCGGAATCAGCTTTGCCCTCGGCGTGGTCACCGGCATACCGCTGGAATTCCAGTTCGGCACGAACTGGGCGCGCTTTTCCCGGGCCGCTGGCGGCGTGATCGGGCAGACCCTGGGCATGGAAGGCATGTTCGCTTTTTTCCTGGAGTCCACGTTCCTGGGATTGTTCCTGTTCGGAGAAAAGCGGCTGGGGCCGGTGGGCCACTGGGTCGCCACCGTTCTGGTGTTCGTCGGGTCCTGGGTCTCGGGATTTTTCATCGTGGCCACCTTCAGTTGGATGCAGCACCCGGTGGGCTACGCGCTAGACGCCAACAACCAGATTGTTCTTTCCAGCTTCTGGGCCCTGGTGCTGAATCCGTGGACGTTGTGGGCCTACCCGCACGTCATGATCGGCGCGGCCGTTACCGGCTGCTTCGTGATGGCCTCGGTGGGCGCGTTCTACCTGCTGTCGGGCCGGCAGCTCGCTTACGGCCGCACGTTCGTGCGCGTGGCCGTGATGGTCGGCCTGGCCGCCGTGCTTCTCCAGCTTTTGCCCACGGGCGACATGCAGGGCAGGCTGGTCGCGCATCATCAGCCGGTCACGCTGGCGGCCATGGAAGGATTGTTCGACACCCAGCAAGGCGCGCCGCTGGCCATTCTTGGGCAGCCTGACGTCGAGAAGCGCCGCCTGGATAATCCGCTGGTGATCCCCCGCATGCTCAGTTTCCTTACCTACCGGCGCTGGAGCGCGGAGGTGAAAGGCCTGGACAGCTTCCCGCCACAGGACTGGCCGAGCAACATCCCCCTGGTCTACTACTGCTACCACGTGATGGTGGGCCTGGGCACCATGTTCATCGCGCTGATGGCGGTCGCGGGCTGGCTGCTGTGGCGGGGGAAGCTGTACGGATCGCGCCCGGTCCTGTGGCTGCTGATGCTCGCCCTCCCGTTCCCCTACATTGCCAATACCGCCGGCTGGATCACCGCGGAGGCCGGGCGGCAGCCCTGGATCATCTATGGGCTGATGCGCACGCGCGACGGCGTCTCCGCCCAAGTCTCCGCCGGCAACGCCTGGTTCACGCTGATTGGTTTCATGGGCCTGTACACGGTGCTGGGCATCCTTTTCCTCTTCCTGGTTCGCCGCGAGATCGAGCACGGCCCGGAACAAGAGGTCCAAGGTCTGACAGCCGAGGCATGACTTTGGACTTGAGCGCTGAGGCTTTATGGAAACGCTTTGGTTTTGCTTAGTGGCGGTGATGATCGCCGTCTACGTGGTGCTGGATGGCTACGACCTGGGGGCCGGCATCATTCACCTGTTCGTGGCCCGGAATGACGGGGAGCGGCGCGCGGTGCTGCGCTCCATCGGCCCGCTCTGGGACGGCAACGAAGTCTGGCTGCTGGCCGGCGGCGCCACGCTGTTTTTCGCCTTTCCCGCGGTGTACGCGGCCGGCTTCAGTGGCTTTTACCTGCCGCTGATGATCGTGTTGTGGCTGCTGGTGGGCCGCGGGCTCTCCATCGAGTTCCGCAACCATTTGAAGAACGCCATCTGGGCGCCGTTCTGGGACGCCATGTTCTTCCTCTGCAGCCTGCTGCTCGCGGTGTTTTTCGGAGCGGCGCTGGGCAACGTGGTTCGCGGCGTGCCGCTGGACGAGCACGGCGCCTTCTTCGAGCCGCTGTGGACCAACTTCCGGCTGGGCGCCGAGACGGGCATTTTCGATTGGTACACGATCATCGTCGGCCTGGCCGCGTTCTGCACGCTGGCCGTGCACGGCGCGCTGTGGGTGGCGCTGAAGACCGAAGGGGCGGTCAACGAGCGCTCGCGCGCCGTCGCCAAGGTGGGCTGGTGGGGGGTGGCCGGGCTCACGTTGATCGTCACCGGCCTGACCTTCCGGGTGCAGCCGCAGGTGCCCGCCCGGCTGGCCGCCCAGCCCTGGGGCTACGTGTTCCCGGCGCTGGCGCTGGCCGGCCTCTTCTCCATGGCCTGGTTCCTGGCGCGCCGCGAGGAGTGCCGGGCGTTCCTGGGCTCCTGCGCTTACATCCTGGGCATGCTGACCAGCGCCGCGTTCGGGCTGTATCCTTGCGTGCTTCCCGCGAGCACGAATCCCGCCTGGTCGCTGACCGTCCACAACAGCAAAACCGGCGATTACGCCATGCGCGTGGGCCTGGTGTGGTGGACGATCGGCATGGTGCTGGTGATCGGCTACTTCGTCTTCGTGAACCGCCACTTCGCCGGCAAAGTGAGAACCGAAGAAAACGGATATTGATTCACCACCAAGACACAAAGACACCAAGACTTGGTGTCTTGGTGCCTTGGTGGTTCGATCAATCAGCGGGTGGCTTGCTGGCTGTCACGTTCAAGCTCAGCGGGATGCGGGCCGTCAGGTTGCGGCCCGGGCCTACCCAGGCATTCGTCACTTCCAACTCCAGAGTAACGCGCTGCTCGCCGGCCGGCGCGGTTTTGGCCACGGAGCCGCGGAGCAGGGAAATGGCCTCGGCAGTCAGCGTGTTGTCCCCGGTCGTCAGCCAGGCAGGCGCCTTGATACGGTAGTGGAACGGGATGGCGGAGGAGTTGCGCAGGCGCAGCATGATGCTGCTGCCCGGCCGCGCGCTCAGCTCCGGATTCTCAGTCGTGATGGCGCGCTCGAGGAGCGGGCGCAGTTGCTCCTCGGCGCCCCAAAGCTGGCCGTCGGCCCAGGCGGCGGTGCGGCGCGCATCCAGCGCCTCGCGCACCCCGGCCAAGTCGGCCGCGCGGGCGAACACCAGGGTCATGGGCCGCAGCTTCCCGCCGGACTGCGGACTCATCGGGTCGTGGACGTCGCTGTTGGCTAACATCGTCAGCTTCTTCTCACTGATCCAGGGGTACGCTTCCGGATAGAAATTGCGGTCGTTATAGATTTCCATCCCGGAGAACAGCTTCTCGTCATAGGCCGCGGCGGCGTGCGGGATCCATTCGGCTTTGGGGACCCGCCAGCCGGGTTGGTCCCAGAACACGATGGCGTTCTGGGCCTTGGCGGCCCGTAATGCCGTCATCAGGTCGGGGTTGTTGATGGCCGCCGGGTCGCTGACGAACAGGGCGTTGAAGTGCGCTGGCGCGGCCGGCATCGTTTTGGTGATCTCCACCGCCGGCACCAGGATGATGCCCAGTTGCTGGGCCACGGGCCTGGCGAGGGCGTAGGCGCGGCCGGCTTCGATCTTCACATCGTCCTTGTAGCGGTTGTACTCCAGGTGGTCGGTGATAGCGATCACGTCCAGCCCGTCGCGCCACGCTTCTCCCACCCGCACCGTCGGCCACACGTTGCCGTCGGAGAAGATGGTGTGCATGTGGAAATCGGCCTTCAGCGTTTTGTAGCCGGGGATGTCAGGGACGGGCAGCGGCGTCCGCGTCTGCTGCGC
>JAPKYU010000713.1 GCA_026394175.1 Acidobacteriota bacterium
TCCGTTAACAATTTTATGTCGTAATCGAAAAGCTTGAAATAATCAGTTATCTGCTTTTCTCCGCCGACCGAGGGCATCAGGACCACCACCCTGGCGCCGGTGGCCGCGGCGATGCTGTTCGGGGTCCTCAAGTCGAAATACGGCTCCACCAGGATCACCTTCACGCCCTCGCGTTTCATCAGCCCGATCAACTCGACAGTGTGCGCGGGGCCGGGGGGGATGCCCGGGCGCGGTTCGACGTAGCCGACCACATTCAGGCCGAAGCGCTGGGCGAAATTGGGCCAGGAATTATGGTAGGTGACCACCTTGCGGCCGCGGAAGGGGCGCATCTGCGACTCCCAGGTCTGTTCGGCCTGCTTCAACTTCTGGTCGAAGGCCTGGTAGCGCTGCTGGAAGTAGGCGGCGTCCTGGGGACGCATTTCCGCCAGCTTGCCGGCAATGCCGCGGGCGATGCGGCGGCCGTTCTCCGGCTCCAGCCAGTAGTGCGGATTGCCCAGGGGATGCACGTCGCCCATGGCGCGAGTGACGACGGTGGTGGGAATCTCCAGGATTTGTGCGAAGCGCGAGGCATCGAAATAGCCGGAGGCGCCCACCTGGATCTTGGGATTGCCCGACTGGGTGCTCAGCGGGGGCAGCCAGCCCATTTCCAGCTCCAGGCCCACCAAGACCAGCAGGTCGGCCCGGCGCAAAAGCAGCAGGTAGCTGGGCTTGGCCTCGACGTAGTGCGGGTCCTGGTAGCCGCGGGCCACGGATTCCACCGCGATGCGGTCACCGCCGACCTCCTGGGCCAGGGCCGCCATGTCGGTTGTGGAGGCCACCACGTTCAGCTTGCCGGCGGCGCGCGCCGGCTCGCTTGCCATCACGGCAATGAATGGAAGTGAGAGGCAAATCCAAAACGGTTTCGCAAGCACAATGAACTCCGAATCTCGGATTGCGGATTGCGGAGCGCGGATTTTAAGCATCAAATCCGCAATCCGAAATCCGCAATCCGCAATGGTCAGAACGGGTGCGCGCCATGGGCCCCCAGCGAGAACAGGAACTGGAGGCGAAGCTCGTTGGCGTCGGTCTTCTCGGCATACCGCGCGAAGCGGTATTGCCAGCGGATCTGACTGAACTCGCTGGGCCAGTAGGTGAGAAGCGCGGAGGCGCCGCTGTCGGTGAAAGCGGCGTTGTCAGCGCGTCCGGTGCGGTCATAGCGGCCGCCGACGGTCCAGCGGCGATTCAGCCGGTACTCGCCCGAGGTGTAGAAACCGAAGGCACGCTGCGCCCCGACGGCTTCCTCCCGGTTGCTCCAGACGAATTCGGAGCGCGCCAGGAACGAGTGGTAGATGGCCCGCCGCAGCGGTTTCCAGCGCAGGGTGGCATCGATGCCATACAGATTGGTTAGGAACGAACTGCCCAGCTCGTTGTGGCCGCGCGCGTACGAGCCGCCGATATCCAGGTTGGTGGATTCGCTCAGGTCTTTGTAGGCGCGCAGGTGTCCGACCACGGCCAGGTCGCTCTTGCGGCTGGATTTGAACAGTCCCTCGGAATCGCCGCGGAAGATCTGGCCGGTGGCTTCCAGGAACAGGTTGCGGGGGCCGGCAAAGGCCCGGGTCAAGGAAGCGCCGGCATCGTTAATGCCGTCCTCGCCGCCCACCAGGTTGTCGGTCATCATGGGCCGGTCGGTCCACGGCAGGACGTGGTTGTGCAACGTGTTTACCTTGCCGAACGCCGAGCGGAATTTGCCGGCCTTGGCCACCAGCCCGGCGGGCAGGGCAGTGAAGGTGATGTAGCCCTCTTCCAGGCCGACGCCCTGTTCGCCGAAGGTCAGGAAGAAGTCGCCCCGCGCATAGGGATCGATAATGGCCTGGAAGCCGACTTCCGTTTCGTGCATTTCAAGGGCGGGAACCGGGCGGACGGAATTGCGTCCAGCCGAGCCCAGGAAATCGCCAATGACGCTGATATCGGGGTTCAGAACTTTGGACATGGCGGCGGAGCCGCCATAAACCGGCAGCGGCGCGGGCGCCGGGGCAGTCGCTACGGCCGGCGCGGCCGGCGCGCCCTTCAGTGCCTGCACCTCGGCTTCCAGCACCCGGAGCCGGGCCTCCAGAGCCTTGATCTGCGCCGCCATCTGGCCGCTCTCCTGGGCGCGCAGCGGGCAGCCGCCGAATGCCCAGAGGCCGGCGATAAGCAGAAAAACCACCGGGGCCCGGAACCGCAGTCGAGCCAATCTAAGCATGCTCAGATGCCTCCATTATTCATTGTGCGGCGGGATTGGCGTTCCGTGAAGCGCAAACACACACCTTCCATCAAGAAACGCATGCCGCCGGCGTTCGGTTTCGGTGCAATCTGCGTAATCTGCGAAATCTGCGGATTGGCTCCCCTGTTTCCCGCACTTGACGGGGGGCAGGAAGGGGTTATCATGGCCCTTCATCCGAAATCGAAAGGAGCGTGTCACTTGCCTACGTCACAGTACAATCGCCGGGAATTCCTGGGCGTGATGGGGGCGGCGGCGGCCGCGGCGCACGCCGCGCCCGGCCGTGAGCAGCCCAACGTCCTCTACATCATGGCGGACGACCATGCCTCCCATGCCATCACCGCCTATGGCAGCCGCATCAACAAGACGCCCAACATCGACCGCATCGCCAAGGGCGGTGTGCGGCTCAATAACTGCTTCTGCACCAACTCCATCTGCACGCCCAGCCGGGCGGCGATTCTGACCGGGCAGTACAGCCATAAAAACGGCGTGTACACGCTCGGCGATGCGCTCGATCCCAATCGCAACCACGTGGCCAAGGAACTGAAAAACGCCGGCTACCAGACGGCCATGATCGGCAAGTGGCATCTGCAGACCAACCCCACGGGATTCGACTACTGGAACATCCTGCCGGGCCAGGGGGTGTACTACGACCCGGTGTTCATCGACGGCGGGCAGAAGAAAAAGCACAGCGGCTATTGCACCGACCTGATCACCGATTTCACCCTGGATTGGCTGAAGCAGCGCGACAAGAAGAAGCCCTTTTTCGCCCTGTGCCACCACAAGGCGCCCCATCGTCCCTGGGACCCGGCGCCGAAATACGCCCACCTGTTCGATGGCCAGACCATCCCGGAGCCGGACAACCTCTACGACCATTACGAGGGCAAGGCCCGGAGCGTGGCGGCGGTCAAGATGCGCGTGGGCGAGGACATGAACAAGACCGACGTGAAAATGGATCTGCCGGCCGATCTGCAGGGCGACGCGCTTCGCAAGTGGGCCTATCAGTACTACATCAAGGACTACCTGCGCTGCATCCAGAGCGTGGACGACAACGTGGGGCGGCTGCTGGATTACCTCGATGCCGAGGGCCTGGCCAAGGACACCATCATCGTCTACACCTCCGACCAGGGGTTTTTCCTCGGCGACCACGGGTGGTACGACAAGCGCCTGATGTATGAGGAGTCGCTGCGCATGCCGTTCCTGGTGCGCTACCCCGGCGCGATCCGCCCGGGCACGGTGAGCAGCGACATCATCCTGAACATCGATTTCGCGCCCATGTTCCTGGATTACGCCGGCGTGAAGACGCCCGCCGAGATGCAGGGCCGCAGCTTCCGGGCCAACCTCGAAGGCCACAGCCCCTCGAACTGGCGCACATCCATGTACTACCGCTACTGGATGCACAACAGCAACGACCATCACGTGCCGGCCCATTACGGCGTCCGCACCAAGCAGCACAAGCTGATCTACTACTACGGCAAGCCGCTGGGCATGAAGGGCGCCAATGAACCGGCCACCACGCCGGAGTGGGAGTTGTTCGACATGCAGAAGGATCCGCGGGAGATGAAGAACCTCTATAACGATCCGGCCTACCGCGGACTTGTGGATAAGCTGACCTCGGAGCTGGCCCGCCTGCAAAAAGAAGTAGACGACACGCCGGCGTAAGAAGGCTTCAGGCTGCAGCCTGTTTCAGGTCTCGCCCAGACGCTTCAGCCAGCGATCGGCCAGCGCATCCATCTCCTTTTGGGTCTGCCGGGCGGCGGGATCGTCCACCAAGTTGCGCAGTTGGTATGGATCTTTCTCGTTGTCGTAAAGTACCCAGGGAGCGCGGGTGCGGCCGGTGTGGTGCCGGGCATAGGTAAAGCGGGCGGTGCGCACGCCCCGCCATTCGCCGGGGTTCTTGACGGCCTTCTTGGCTGCCTTCTTGGCTGCGCGACGCGCGGGCTGGCCCTCGGCTTGGGCGTCTTCGGCGACGGCGGCGCCCCTAGCCATGATGAAGGCCGACTCGGGGCCGGCCATTTCCTTGCCGCGCAGCGCGGCCGACAAATCGACGCCCTGCATGCGGGGGAGCAAGGGGATGCCGGCCAGGCCGAGAAGCGTCGGGGTGATGTCCGGCGTCGAGAAAAGGTGGTCCAGGCGCCGGCCCGCCGGGATGCCCGCCGGCCAGCGAATGATGAACGGCACGTTGATCGACTCTTCCCAGGGCTTCTGCTTGGCCCACAGGTCGAAGGAGCCCAGCATGTCGCCGTGATCGCTGCTGTAACAGACGATGGTGTTATCGGCGATTCCCAGGCCGGCCAGTTTCTTCATCAGCCGCCCCATTTCCTCATCCATCGCCGAGACGTGCGAGAAATAGCCCACGTAGGCCTCGCGGATGCGGCGCAGGTCCCCTTGCGCGGGAACGTTGGGCCGCAGCTTCACGCTTTCGGCCCGGTACATGTCCACGAAACGCTGCGGGGCCTCGTTGTACGGGGCGTGCGGCGGATGCCACGACAGGAACACGCAAAACGGCCGGCGCGCGTTCTTCTCGATGAACTCCAGGGTCATGTCCATCTGGCACTTGGGCGCGTAGTCGGGCAGCACGAATTCCTTCCCGTTGTCGTCGAAGCAGCGGGTGTCGTAGCGCTGCCGATAGTTGTGGCAGACGCGCCAGTAATCGAAGCCGTGGCGGTGCGGCCCGGCGGGCACCAGCTTCCCTTCCGTTCCGCCCGGGTACAGGTGCCACTTGCCGACGTAGCCGGTGGCATAGCCGGCCTTCTTCAGCAG
>JAPKYU010000200.1 GCA_026394175.1 Acidobacteriota bacterium
GAAGCGAATTTCTTTGCCGTGAGCTGTTCATTCATGGTGACAACGGGCATACGTGACTCCTTTCATTCGGTTCATTCGCCCCGGTCAGCGGGTGGCAGTAGGGTGGGATCTGATGCCGGGCGGAGATGCCGGTCGTGCGAATCCGAAAAGAGCACCCAGTCTGGGGAAAGTGGCGCGCCATCCGGCGGGGCCGACTCCACTTGTTTAGTTAGATGCCGCCGCCAGAAGCAGCGTCGCAATTTTCAGGCTCAGCCCGGCCACCGGGGCGGGGAGTTCCATGAGGAGGGCCGAACGCAGGTGGCCCCGGCCGCGCCCGCGGCGCTTGAAATGAATGGCGCGGCGGCGATTTGACTGGAGCCTTCTCAAAGGCGTACGCTTCCGGCAATGGGTTCCCATCGGGAATCCGGAAGTAGAGGAGGTTTTTATGCCGAAAGCCAAGCAGCTTACCGCTTGGGTGCAAGACCGGCCCGGGATGTTGGGCGAGGTGGCCTCCGTGCTGGGGGCCAACAAGGTAAACGTCGTGGCGCTTTTCGCCGGCGTGCTGGATGGCCGGGGCGCCATTCGGATGGTTGTGGACAAGCCGGCGGCGGCCAAGAAGATCCTTGCCAAGCATGGCTGGGAAACGACCGAAGAAGATCTGTTGCAGGTGACCCTGTCGGACAAGCCTGGAAGCCTGGGGACTGTCGCCGGCAAGCTGGGCCAGGCCGGCATCAACATCCAATATGCCTATGCCGGCACGGCCCACAGCGCGGCCAAGGTCAACGTCTACTTCGCTGTGGGCGACCTGCCGGCGGCGCTGAAGGCAGCACGTTAAGTCTCTGAGCGTTTGACCCGGTGGTTCGCCGCGGGGGCGGGCCTGGCGCCCGCCCTTGCGGCTCGGCCCGCTGTTCTGGATCCCGGTTCGTTGACCGTGCGGTCAGGCGGACGCGGCCGGCTTATAGACCAGCGCGACAACGATGCCCATCACGATCGTCTCCACCATCCCATAAATAAACCACTGCAGGGCCAGCGAGTAGGGAATCGCAATCATCATGTACGTGCCGTAGGCCATCGGAATCGAGGTAAACAGGCCGATGATTACCCCGAACCGCACCCCTTCCAGGATTCCCTTGCCCTCGTAGCCTTTGACAAAGATGTAGGTGAACAGGAACGAGGTGATGAACCCCACCAGGTACATGATCCACATCTTTGACTCCATGTCGGGACGCCAAAGGTGCTTCAACGACTCATAGGTAGCCTTCAGAATGACGCCGTGGACCAGGAACTCCAGAATCTGTGAAACGACGAAGACCGCCAGGCTGGCGGCCACAAAACGCTTGATGTTCACGGTTGCGCTCCTTTCGACGGATCTCCCAGGGTTAGCCTCATCATAGTCCTGAAGCGCCCGCCGTTCAACTGGTCCGCGCCTCACTTCCTGTGCCTCAGTTCTGTCCGTGTCAACCTCGTTTCGGGGACCTGAGCCGCGAATTCCATCGCACGGGCGGCGGGGAATGGGTATACTCTCTCTCTTTCTCCGTGCGCTGTTCGGCTGGTTCTATGGCTCTCTACGCACTCACCATTTTTCTTGCCGCCTTCTTGTTGTTTCAGATCCAACCGGTGATCGCCAAAATGATCCTGCCGGGGTTCGGAGGGTGCTCGGCGGTGTGGAGCACCTGCATGCTGTTTTTCCAGGTGGTTCTGTTGCTGGGTTATCTGTACGCGCACTGGCTGCACAAGCGCGCCAATCCGCGGCAGCAGGCGATCGTTCACACCGTCTTGCTGCTGGCCAGCCTGGCCGTCCTGCCTGTGGGGTTCGATCCTTCCTGGGGGGACACCGGATCGGGGAACCCGTCGTGGCGGATATTGGGCTTGCTGCTGGTTACGGTGGGCCTCCCGTATTTCCTGCTGTCCACCACCAGCCCGCTGCTGCAGTCCTGGTACGCCAGGACGCATGCCGGGGCGGTCCCGTATCGTCTGTTCGCACTCTCCAATTTCGCATCCCTGCTGGCGCTGCTGACCTACCCGGTCCTGGTGGAGCCTGCCCTGACCACCCGCGTACAGGCCCGGGTCTGGTCGGCCGCGTACCTGTGTTTCGCGCTGTTGTGCGCGGCGACGGCCTGGTTCAGCTCCGGAAAATCCGTTGAGACGGCGGGCGCTGCCG
>JAPKYU010000369.1 GCA_026394175.1 Acidobacteriota bacterium
TTTCAACGCGCTGTTCCGCGGCGTCTTCTGGTTCATGGCGAAAATCATGGTTTTGGTGTACTCCTTCATGTGGGTTCGCTTCACGTTCCCGCGCTATCGTTACGACCAGTTGATGCGGCTGGGCTGGCGGGTGATGATCCCGCTGGGCATCGTGAACGTGATTGCCATTGGGATCGTGCTGGTTTTGCGCGGGTAGCTCTCAGCTTTCAGCTATCAGCCGTCAGCTTCGGGGGGTCGAAGGCTGATAGCTGATAGCTGAGAGCTGATAGCTTCGGGCTTGAAACATGCTGGATCAGTTTTTTTTCTACATATTCGCGAGCGTCATCTTGCTGGGCGGCCTGCTCACCATCACCCGCCGCAGCGCGGTGCACAGCGCCATTTTCCTGATCGCCACGCTGCTGGGCATCGCCGGACTGTTCCTGCACCTGCAGGCCGAGTTTCTGGCCGGGGTGCAGGTGATTCTGTACGTGGGCGGGATCATGGTGCTGTTCCTGTTCGTCATCATGCTGGTGAACCTGGACCAGGCGGCGCGCCAGCGGCAGTTCAACCGGCAATGGTGGCTGGCCCTGCTGGCCGCCGCGGCCGTCTGCGGCGAGGCGCTCTATGGGTTGTACCGGGGCCGTGGCGCCTTCACCTTCCCGGGGGCTGTGCCCGGAAACATGCCGCCCAATACGCAGGCGGTCGGCAACGCGCTGTACCAGAATTACATGCTGCCGTTCGAGGTTGCTTCCATCATGCTGCTGGTGGCCATGGTGGGGGCGGTGGTCATGGCCAAGAAGAGGCTCTGAGATGCCCGGAAACGTGCCCATTACTCATTACCTGTTCCTCTCGACCGCGCTGTTTACGCTGGGCGTGATCGGGGTGCTGGCGCGCCGCAACATCGTGATCATCCTGATGTCCATCGAGCTGATTCTGAACGCGGTCAACATCAACCTGGTGGCCTTTTCCCGGCACCTGGCCTCGGTTTCCGGCCAGGCCTTTGCCGTTTTCATCATCGCCGACGCGGCCGCCGAGGCCGCCGTGGGGCTGGGCATCATCATCGCCATGTTCCGCAACCGGGGGACCATTCAGGCCGACGAGCTGGATCTGCTGAAGTGGTGATATGGACTTTCTGGAATATAGCTGGCTGATTCCGCTGTTCCCGCTGCTGGGCACCGTGCTGATGCTGTTCTTCGGGCGGGCGCTGGAACGGGCCCATGGACGCGGGCTGATCAGCGTGCTGTGCCCGGGCCTGGTCGGCGTCTCTTTCGTCTTCTCGCTGGGGGCGGCGCTGCAGTTGGCGCAGCAGCCGGCGCGGCTGTTCGAGAAGACGGTGTTCACCTGGGTGCCCGGCCTTCCCTTCCACCTGGCCAATGGCCAACTGGCACGGTTCGAGGCCGCCTGGGGCATCCTGGTCGATCCGCTCTCCGCGGTGATGATCCTGGTGGTCAGCTTCGTCGGCTTCCTGATCCACGTCTACTCGGTCGGGTACATGGCCCACGAAGGCGGCTACTACCGCTACTTCGGCTATTTGAACCTGTTCATGTTCAACATGCTCACGCTGGTGCTGGCCAACAACTACCTGCTGATGTTCGTGGGCTGGGAAGGCGTGGGCCTGTGCTCCTACCTGCTGATCGGGTTTTGGTTCCAGCGCAAGTCGGCATCGGACGCGGGCAAGAAGGCCTTCGTGGTCAACCGCGTTGGCGACGCCGGGTTCCTGCTGGGGATCCTGCTGACGTTCGCCACGTTCGGCACCGTGGCCTTTACGCGCGTCAATGAAGCCGCGCGCAGCGGGCTGTTCCATTCGGGCGACGCGGCACTGACGGCCATCACCCTGTTGTTCTTCATCGGCGCCACCGGGAAATCGGCGCAGATTCCGCTGTACGTCTGGCTGCCCGACGCCATGGAAGGGCCGACGCCGGTCAGCGCCTTGATCCACGCGGCCACCATGGTGACGGCGGGCGTGTACATGGTGGCGCGCTCCAACGTCCTGTTTTCGATGGCGCCGGCCAGCATGAAGGTGGTGGCGATTATCGGCGCCCTCACCGCCATTTTCGCCGCCTCCATCGGGCTGGTCCACAACGACATCAAGCGGGTGCTGGCCTATTCCACCGTCAGCCAGCTCGGCTACATGTTCCTGGCCTGCGGCGTGGGCGCGTTCGGCGCCGGCATCTTCCACCTCTCGACGCACGCCTACTTCAAGGCGCTGTTGTTCCTCGGGGCCGGCAGCGTGATCCACGCGCTGGGTGGCGAGCAGGACCTGCGGAAGATGGGTGCGCTGCGCCACAAGATCCCCTGGACGTATCGCTTCTTCCTGATCGCGGCCCTGGCCATCATCGGCGCCCCTCCGCTGGCCGGCTTCTTCAGCAAGGACGAGATTCTGTGGCAGGCCTGGTCGAATCCCGAGCACGGCTGGTGGCTGCTGTGGCTGGTCGCTTTCCTCACCGCCGGCATGACCGCCTTCTACATGTGGCGCCTGGTGTTCCTGACGTTTTTCGGCAAATCGCGCGTGGACCACGAAGTCGAGCACCACATCCACGAGTCTCCGAAGGTCATGCTGGTTCCGCTGGGCGTGCTGGCCGCCCTGTCGGTGGTGGGCGGCTGGCTGGGCTGGCCGAAGAGCCTGGGGGGCTCGAACCGCTTCGAGCAGTGGCTGGCGCCGGTGTTCGACGGCCACCCGCATGCCGTCCAGGCGGCAGCCGTCGAGCCGCACTTCGAGGCCGCCGAGTACACGCTGATGGTCCTGGCTATTGCGCTGGCGGCCGCCGGCGTCTACTTGGCCTATCACCTGTACGTGCGGCGGCCGGAGAAATCCGACCAACTGCAGGCCCAGCTTCAGCCCGTGCATACGCTGCTGCTGAACAAATACTACGTGGACGAGCTGTACAGCGCCGTGTTTGTCGAAGGCCCGGTCATGGGCAAGCAACTGGGCAGCGCGCTGTCGCAGTTCGATGCCCGGATCGTGGATGGCGGCGTCAACGGCGCCGGCTGGCTCACGCGCATGACCAGCCGCCTGTCCATCTTCTGGGACACCTGGGCGGTGGACGGCGCCGTGCGCCTGCTGGGCTTCACCACCAAGGTTGCTTCGTTCCCGGTGCGCATGATCCAGACCGGGTTCGTGCAGAGTTACGCCCTGCTGATCGTGCTGGGTGTACTGTCATTTTTGGGCTATTACCTGTTTAGGTGACCCGGGATTTCGGATTGCGGATTTCGGATTTCAGACTTGGTGGCGTGGGGTCTGAAATCCGCAATCTGCAATCCGCAATGGTGTGAAGACATGGAATTCGTTCGCAACCATATTCTGACGATCACGCTGTTCACTCCGCTGGCCGGCGCCGTGGTGGTGATGCTGCTGAACAAGGAGCGCATCGACGCCATCCGCTGGGTGGCCAACATCTTCGCCTTCGCCGGCTTCCTGGTCTCGCTGCCGCTGGTTTTCTGGTTCCAGAGCGCGCAGCCGGGCTTCCAGTTCACGGAAGAGGCGATGTGGATTCCGTCGATCGGCGCCCGCTACTCGCTGGGCATCGACGGCATCAGCCTGCTGCTGGTCATGCTCACCACGGTACTGGGCTCCATCTCCATCCTGTCGTCGTGGACGGCGATCCAGGACCGGGTCAAGGAGTACTACGTTTTCTTCCTGGTGCTGCAGACGGGAATGCTGGGCGTCTTCATGTCGCTCGATTTCTTCCTGTTCTACGTGTTCTGGGAAGTCATGCTGGTGCCCATGTACTTCCTGATCGGCATCTGGGTTGGGCCGAACAAGCTTTACGCCGCCATCAAGTTCTTCCTCTTCACGTTGTTCGGCTCGGTGCTGATGCTGCTCGGCATCCTGGTCCTGTATTTCAGCTACCACACGCAGTTCGGCGCGTACACCTTCGACATCCGGCAACTGATAAGCCTGAACCTGCCTTTGAACACCCAGATCTGGGTGTTCCTGGCGTTCTTTGTGGGCTTCGCCATCAAGGTGCCGATGTTCCCCTTCCACACCTGGCTGCCGGACGCGCACGTGGAAGCGCCCACGGCCGGTTCCGTGATCCTGGCGGGCGTGCTGCTGAAAATGGGGACATACGGGTTTGTGCGTTTCTCGCTGCCCCTGCTGCCGGGCGCCTCCGCCGACTCCCGCATCGTGAAGTTCATGGTGGCGCTCTCGCTCATCGCCATCATCTACGGTGCGCTGGTTTCGCTGATGCAGAAGGACTGGAAGAAGCTGGTGGCCTACAGTTCGGTCAGCCACCTGGGCTTCTGCACCCTGGGCCTGTTCGCGCTGACCCCCAACGGCATCGCGGGCAGCGTCATCCAGCAGATCAATCACGGTATTTCGACGGGCGCGCTGTTTTTGATCGTGGGCATCGTTTACGAGCGGCGGCACACGCGCGAGATTTCGGAATACGGCGGGCTGTCTAACGTGATGCCGGTATTCGCCACCATCTTCATGATCATCACCATGTCGTCGATCGGCGTACCGGCGTTGAACGGTTTCATCGGCGAGTTCACGATCCTGCAGGGGACGTTCGAGGTGAACAAGGTATGGGCCGGGCTGGCCACGATCGGCATCGTGCTGGGCGCCGCCTACATGCTCTGGCTGTACCAGCGCACCATGTTCGGGCCCATCACCAACCCCAAAAACGAGAAATTGGCGGACTTGAACTGGCGGGAACTGGCCACGCTGGTGCCGTTGGTGATCTGGGCCTTCTGGATCGGCTTGTACCCCAAGCCCTACTTCCGGGTGCTGGAGCAGCCGGTGGCGCAGATCGTGCAGCGCGTTCGCCCCGGCTACTATGCGAAGCGCGCAGTTCCTGTGCCGGCGCAGCCGGTGGTGGTGCCGGCACAAGCGCAAGTGACAACAGAGAAGTGACAAGTGACAAGTGACGAGTGACGAGCGGCCCGTCGCTCCGCCGCCGGTTGGCTCGTCACTTGTCACTCATCACTGGTTTAGATATGTTTAACGAGTTTTTCTCACGCCAGGACCTGCTGCTGATCAAGCCGGCGGTGCTGCTGGCGCTGTTCGGCTGCGGGATCCTGCTGACCGACCTGCTGCACGAGCGCCGCCACAAGTACCTCAACGCGGTGACCGCGCTGCTGGGGCTGGGCTTTACCGGCGTGCAATTGGCGCTGATCCAGCGGGCCATGTCGGCGGCCGGCTACTCCGAGGTTTCCGGGTTCAGCGGGGGACTGGTGGTGGACGGCTTCGCGCTCTACTTCACCTGGATCTTCCTGATCGCCACCGCCATCGCCATCCTGTTCTCGGTGCGCTACCTGGAAGTCGAGAACGAGCACCACGGCGAGTATTACGCGCTGATGCTGTTCAGCCTGGTCGGGATGTACTTCCTGGCCACGGCCATGGACCTGATCACGCTGTTCATCGGGCTGGAGACCATGGCGCTGTCCGTCTACGTGCTGGCCGGGTTCCTGCGGGGCGACCGGCGGTCCAACGAGGCGGCCATGAAGTATTTCCTGCTGGGAGCGTTCTCCAGCGGCATCCTGGCCTACGGTTTTTCGCTGCTGTACGGCCTGACGGGCAGCACCAACTTGCGGGCGGTGGCCGACGCGCTGGTGGCCCGGCCCTCCGGCGACCCGGTGGTTTACCTGGCGCTGATCACTACGGCCACCGGCCTGCTGTTCAAGGTTGCGGCGGTCCCCTTCCATCAGTGGGCGCCGGACGCCTATGAAGGTGCGCCTACCTCCATCACCGGCTTCATGTCCACGGCGCCCAAGGCCGCCGCCTTCGCCTTTCTGTTGCGCGTGTTTCTGGTTCCGCTGGCTCCCCTGCGGCCGGCCTGGGAAGGGTTGCTGGTGGTGGTGTGCGTGCTGACCATGGTGGTGGGGAACCTGGCGGCCATCAGCCAGAACAACACCAAGCGCCTGTTCGCGTATTCCTCCATTTCGCACGTGGGCTACATGTTGCTGGGCCTGGTGGCCGGCAACGAGACCGGGCTGAAGGGGATCGCCGTTTACCTGCTGGTGTATGTTTTCATGAACCTGGGGATATTCACGGTGCTGGTGGCCCTGCGCCGCAAGGACATCATCGGGGATGAGATCGAGGACCTGTCGGGGCTGTTCTTCAAGAACCCGGTGTCGGCCGTGTTCATGCTCATCTTCCTGCTGTCGCTGGCGGGAATTCCGCCGACCGCCGGCTTCCTGGGCAAGTACTTCATCTTCCTGTCGCTGATCGAAACCCGCCACTACGTGCTGGCGGTCATTGCCGTGGTGTTCGTGGTTGTCGCCTTGTATTACTACTTCCGGCTGGTGGTCATGATGTTCATGCGCGAGGCCACCGATCCGGAGCGGCTCAATATTTCCCCGGGCGTCGCCGTGGCCCTGGCCATCACGCTGGCCATGACGCTGGTGATCGGCATTTATCCCGAGCCGTTCATCCGCCTGGCCGCGGGCTCGGTTTTGGTCCCCTTCAGGTAGAATCGTCATTGGGGAATTGCGGATTGCGGATTTCGGATTGTGGATTTCAAACACGCAATCCGCAATCCGAAATTTGGCATGGTCCAGCAACAGCCTCAAGATCGCTCGACCTGGCGGCAGATCAACCGCTACCTCGAAATCGGGCTGATGTTTCCGGCCTCGACGGTCGCCGGCTTGCTGGCCGGCTATGGGCTTGACCGATTATTCGGCACCCATTTCCTTTACTGGGTGTTTATGCTGGTGGGCATCGCCGGCGGTTTCGTGCAATTGATCCGGCTTACCTCCGGGGAGAAGGATTCGAATCGCGGTTGAGGAGGCTACAGGCTGCAGGCTACAGACTACAGATTCCTGAAACCTGCAGCCTGTAGCCTGTAGCCTGTAGCCTGTGGCCTCTGATGAGCAGTTCGTCGATCGGGCGCTGCGGCGCATGTATGGCTGGATGGCGGCCTGCGCCGTTCTTGTCGCCTTGGTGCTGCTCATCTGGAAAGGCGCGTGGCACGCCGGCGGGTTTGCCATCGGCGCGGCCCTGTCCATCCTGAATTTCCACTGGCTGAAATCCGCGGTGGACGGGCTGGCCGCTCACATCGGCCGGCAGAAGCCGGTGCGCGCGGGGCGGCTGGTCGCCAAATGGTTGCTGCGCTATGCATTGATCGTCGCTACCGGCTATGCTATTTTGAAAAGTTCGGTGGTTAGCCTGTCTGCCTTTCTGGGTGGCCTGCTCGTCTTCGTGGCCGGTGTGCTGGCCGAGATGATTTACGAACTGGCTACCGGAACCGGAAACTGACGAACGATGCACGCTGAAGAAATTTTGTGGTTCACGCGGCTCCTGAACCACTTGTTTGCCGGGCCGGTCAACAAGTTCCTGGCCGCGCTGTACATCCACGTCGAGAACGCGGCCGAGCCGATTCCGAACTACATCGCCATGCAGGTGCTGGTGGCGCTCATCATCGTGGCCGTGTTCGTGTTCCTGCGGACGCGCCTCTCCATGGACCGGCCGGGCCAATTGCAGCACATCTTCGAAGTCGCCACGGAATTCGTCCGCGACCAGTCCCACGAGATCATCGGCCATCACGGCCCTGAATTCGTGCCCATGGTGCTGACCCTCGGCATCTTCATCCTGTTTTCGAATCTGATCGGGCTGGTTCCCAGCCTGCTTTCGCCGACCGCCAACATTCAGGTGACGCTCGGTTGCGCGATGGTCGCCTTTACTTACTACCATTTTCAGGGTGCGCGGCGGCAGGGGCCAATCCAGTACCTCAAGCACTTCGGCGGGCCGGTATGGTGGCTGGCGCCGCTGATGTTCCCCATTGAAATCGTCAGCCACCTCGGCCGGCCGATGTCCCTGTCCGTTCGTCTTTTCGCGAACATTTTCGCGGGCGACCTGATTTTCCTGATTTTCTTCGGACTCGTCCCGCTGGGCGTGCCCATGGTTTTTCTCGGGCTTCATACCTTCGTTTCATTTTTGCAGGCCTATATTTTCATGCTCCTGACCATGGTCTACCTGGCGGGAGCGGTTGCGGAAGAACATTAGGTGTCTCGGCGTGAGTCCGGCTGCACGAGGGATGTCCGGAAACCACCTCCCGAGGATATTTCATGTGAAAAGGAGAAGCACGTGAATCGCAGACTCGCTTTTTTGTTGTTAACTCTGGTTGTGTTCTGTTTGGCCGGTCCGGTGTTTGCCCAGGCGCCCGTGGCGGCGCCCGCCTCGAACACCCAGCAATGGGTGGTGATCACATCCGGGTTCGCCATGGCCATCGCCTCCGGCATCTGCGGCCTGGCGCAAGGCCGGGCCACGGCGGCCGCCGCCGAAGGCATGGCGCGCAACCCGGCGGCCACCGCCGCCATCCGCTTTGCGCTCATTCTCGGCTTGGCCCTGATCGAGTCGCTGGCGCTTTACACCTTTGTGATCATCTTCATCAAGGTGTCGGCCACGTAGGGAAACCTCTTCACCACAAAGGCAATGTAACAGAGCCGCGAGCGTCAGCGAGCGGGTGCTTGCGCAGCGCCGCGGAGGCATTAAGACCATTGTGCCGCTGCGCCAGCACCCGCTCGCTGATCCCGCAGGGCGGGACGGCTCTGTTGCCGTGGTGAATCAGAATTTCGTGACTTCGGTGAAGTTGAAGTCGCGGACCTTCATGGCGGGCAGCACCATCTCGAAGGCTTCCTCGCCGGCGGCGCGCTCGGCCGGCCCCAGCATCTCCACCTTGCTCAGCATCTCAATCATGCTCTGGTTGAAGCGGAAATTCAGGATGCCGCGGCGCGCCTGGCCATCCTCGATCAGGAAGGTGCCGTCGCGGGTCATGCCCGTCAGCACCTTTTCGTAAGGATCCACTTCGCGGATGTACCACAGGCGCGTCACCAGGATCCCGCGCTCGGTGCCGGCGATCATGTTATCGACCGAGGCGTCGCCACCGGCGATGACGATGTTCATCGGCGCCTCGCCGAACTCGTTGGGCAGCGGGAAGCCGTGCCCGGTCGGTTCGGCCTGCATCAGCTTGGCGGTCTGGCGGGAGTAAACCACGTTGCGGACCACGCCGCGCTCCACCAGCGGCACTGTTTTCCGGTACATGCCCTCGCCGTCAAACGGTGCCCCCGACTGCAGCGGATGATACACGTCGTCGGCGATGCTGATGTTTTCCCCGAACAATTGCATGCCCAGGCGGCCGGTCAAAAAGCTGCGCTGATCGTGAATGGCGAGCCCGCTGAAGTCGTAGAACAGGAATCCGACAAGGTCGAGAACAGCGGCCGGCTCCAGGATGACCGTGTAGCGTTCCGGCTTCAGCTCGACCGGCTCGGCGCTCAACGCCGCTTTGGCCGAAGCCCGCAGCGCCAGTTCTTCGACATTGATGTTCCGGACGTCCGGGGAGTTGGCCTTGGCCCAGCCGGAGCTGTTCCCGCCCAGCATGGTGACCGAGAATTCCGAACGGGTGTCCTGGTGGTAGACGAACAGGCCGGCGGAATTCAGGATGGCCTGCATGGCGGCGCCGCTGGAGAAAATGCCCGCGGCGGTCTGGCCGCGCCGGCGGGCGATTTCGACCTCCTCCCGAACCCCATGGGCGCGGGCCTCCGGCGTCAGTTCCGCCGTGGCGGGGTAGAAGCGCTCCACCGGCGCGCACTCCTGCGGGCCGGGCATCGGCAGCAGGTCTGGATTGGGCTGCTGTTGCCGGGCCACCGAGGCCGAGTCTTCCACCACACGCCGAATGGAGGCATCGTCAAACTTGTTGGTCGTGGCCCGCGCCGTTCGCCCGCCGTACACCGTCCGGATCGACAGCACGCAGCCTTCCTCGGCCACGTTCTGGTGAATGGTGTTGTTGGCAAAGCGGGTGAGCTGGTGCGCGCCGCCGGCGATGAGCGCCTCGGTTTCGTCGGCGTCGCTGAACTTCAGCACCCTATCGAAAATCCCTTTGCAGCGTTCAGGACTGATCAAAACGAACTCTTTCATCACAAAGACACAAAGGCACAAAGACACAAAGGAAGAGTTTCTTCTTCGTGGCTTTGTGCCTTTGTGTCTTTGTGGTTCATGTTTGGTACGCGACGCCGACTTTGACGCGGCGGAAACGTGCGGGCGCGGCGCCGTGCCCGGTGCCCATGGTCTGTTGCGGCTGGCCCTTGCCGCAGTTCGGCGTGCCCCACAGGACCCAATGGTCCGCGTTGCAGATGCCGTCGCAGGAATTCCAGAATTCGGTGGTGATGCCACCGTAGCTGGGATTCTTCAGCATTCGGGTCTTGCGGCCGTTCTTGATTTCCCACCCGATCTCGCAGCCGAACTGGAAGTTATAGCGCTTGTCATCGATCGACCAGCTCCGGTTGGTTTCCATCCAGATGCCGTCCTCGGTCGATCCGACCAGTTGCTCGAGGGTCCGGTCGCCGGGCAGGAGGCTGACGTTGGTCATGCGGATCAGCGGGATGCGGTTCCAGCCCTCGGCGCGCATGGAGCCGTTGGAGCGCGCCTGGCCGACCGCCGCGGCCGTCTCGCGCGAGGTCAGGTAGCCGGTGAACAGCCCGTTGCGAATAATATCGGTGCGCTGGGCGGGCACCCCCTCGTCGTCGAAGGCAAAGGTGCCCAGCCCCGGCCCGTGTGCCGGCCGCGCATCGGCCACCACGTTCACGATTTCCGAGGCGTACTTCAAACTGTTCAGCTTGTCCGGGGTAAGAAAGCTCATGCCCGCGAAATTGGCCTCGGTGCCCAGCACGCGGTCCAATTCGATTGGATGGCCGATCGATTCGTGGATCTGAAGCCCGAGCTGTGAGCTGTCCAGAATGAGGTCGCGAACGCCCTCCGGGCATTGCTCGGCGCCGTGCAGCGCCACCGCTTCCTCGGCGACGCGCGGCGCGTTCTCCACCAGCCGCAACTCCTCAACCAGCTCATAGCCGCGAAGCTGGTGCTGGCCCCCGAAGGAATTCGGGTAGGAGCGCTTTTGAATCTCGTTGCCCGAAAAGGCGAGGGCGGAGTAGCCGGCGCCGGTGTAGTAGCGGGTCTGGCGGATCACGGAGCCGATGGTGCTGGCGAAGAGCTGCTCCTGGCGGCGGAAGTGCAGCGCCGCTTCGGCCAAAGTCACGCCCTTCACCCGGCGGAGCTCGGCATCCACACGGAGCAGCAGGGTAATGTTGTCCTCGACGCGGGTGGTGAAGGGGTCGGTGCGGATGGGTGAAGTCCACTCCGCCTCGACTGGCTCCTCGGGGACCAGGGCCAGCTCCCGCTCCTGGACCAGGGCCGAGGCGCGGGCGATGGCGACCGCGCGGGAAGCGGCCTGCTCGACCGCCTGGCGGGTGAGGGTATCGGTGGAGGCAAAGCCCCAGGCGCCGCCGGCGATCACGCGCACGCCGATGCCCATGGTGTCGCTGACCGACGCCTGGCCCACCTTTCCGTTCTTGCTGGAGATGTAGCGCTCGCGGCTGTCCACCACGCGCGCATCCGCATATGTGGCGCCCAGGATTTGCGCGCGGTTTAGCGCCCAGTCTGCAAAAGTGCGCATGGCAGTGACGAGTGACAAGTGACAAGTGACGAGCGACGAGCGGCCCAGATGTCTGACGGCCACTTGTCACTCGTCACTCATCACTTGTCACTTCTTTACGTTCCTTCGGACCAGGTGGCCAGGTAGGCCTCCTGCTCGGGGGTCAGCCGGTCGATCTTCAGGCCCATCGCCTCCAGTTTCATGCGCGCGACGTTCCTGTCGATGTCCGGCGGCACGGGGTAGACCTTCTTCTCCAGTTCCGCTCCGTGCTTGACCAGGTACTCGACCGAAAGGGCCTGGTTGGCGAAGCTCATGTCCATGACCGAGGCCGGATGGCCTTCGGCGGCGGCCAGGTTGATCAGGCGGCCTTCGCCGAGCAGGTGGAGCTTGCGGCCGTCGGGCATCGCGTATTCGTCCACAAACTCGCGCGTGCGCCGCTTGCTGGAAGCCAGCTTCTACAGCGCCGGGATATCTATTTCGACGTTGAAGTGGCCCGAATTGCACATGACCGCGCCGTCTTTCATCAACTGGAACTGGTCGCGGCCCAGCACGCTCTTGTTGCCGGTAACGGTAATGAAGATGTCGCCGATGCGCGCCGCCTCATTCATGGACATGACGCGGTAGCTGTCCATGACCGCTTCGATGGCCTTGGTGGGGTTCACCTCCGTGACGATGACGTCGGCGCCCAGTCCGCGGGCGCGCATGGCGCAGCCGCGCCCGCACCAGCCGTAACCCGCGATCACCACCTTGAGGCCGGCCAGCAGCAGGTTGGTGGAGCGCAGAATGCCGTCGATGGTCGATTGGCCGGTGCCGTAGCGGTTATCGAACAGGTGCTTGGTATCGGCATCGTTCACCGAGATCACCGGGTAGCGCAGCACGCCGTCCCTGGCCATGGCCCGCAGGCGGATCACGCCGGTGGTGGTTTCCTCCGTCCCGCCCAGCGTTTCGGTGATGGCCTCGGTTCGCTTGGTCAGGCCGGTGGTGACCAGGTCAGCCCCGTCGTCCATGGTGATGTGCGGGCGGTGGTCCAGGGCGGCGTTGATGTGCGAGTAGTAGCTCTCGCTATCCTCGCCCTTGATGGCGAACACCGGGATGCCGTAGTCGGCTACCAGCGACGCCGCCACGTCGTCCTGGGTGCTGAGCGGGTTCGAGGCGCAGACCACCACGTCGCCGCCGCCGTCGCGCAGCGTGACGGCCAGGTTCGCGGTCTCGGTGGTCACGTGCAGGCAGGCGGAAATCCGGATGCCTTCCAGCGGACGCCCCTTGATGAATTGCTTGCGGATGGCCTGCAGGACCGGCATCGACTGGTTGGCCCAGTCGATCCGCTTCTTTCCCAACTCCGCCAGGCGCGGGTCGCGAATATCGAACAAAAACTTCGGCGCAGTAGACATAGTAGTTTTTCGTTTTGTAGGGACGGCCTTCAGGCCGTCGGCGCGCACGAACCGGCGGAAGCCGGTCCCTACGCGCTTCTATCAATTATAAGGGTCTGCCGGCCAGAACCCGCCGCCCCCTTTACCGGCAGACGGCGGACATGCCGGCGGCATTGCGCAACTCCGCCGTCCTGTCGGGTTGCTCCCACGAGAACCCCGGCTCCGAGCGGCCGAAGTGCCCGTAGGCCGCGGTTTGCTTATAAATCGGACGGCGCAACTGCAGATGGTTGATGATGCCCAGCGGGGTCAGGGGGAAGATGTTCCGCACGATGGCCACCAGCCGTTCTTCCTCGATCAGCCCGGTTCCGAAGGTGTTCACCATGACCGAAACCGGAAGGGCCACGCCGATGGCGTACGCCAGTTGCACCTCGACGCGCCGCGCCAGGCCGGCGGCCACGATGTTCTTGGCGATGTAGCGCGCCATGTAGGATGCGGAGCGGTCCACCTTGGAAGGATCTTTCCCGGAGAAGCAGCCGCCGCCATGATGGCCCACGCCGCCGTAGGTATCGACGATAATCTTGCGGCCGGTCACGCCGGTGTCGCCGTGCGGTCCGCCGGTTACAAACCGGCCCGTGGGGTTGACGTGGAAGGTGATGTTGTCATGGTTCAACTGGGCGGGGATCACCGGCAGGATCACCTGGTCGATAATGGCGCGCTCCAGTTCTTCCTTGGCGATATCAGGGGAATGCTGGGCCGAGACGACCACGGTGTCCACGCGCATGGGCCGGTCGCCTTCGTACTCCACCGTTACCTGCGATTTGCCGTCCGGCCGCAGGAAATTCAGGATGTGCTCGTGGCGGCACTGGGCCAGGCGGCGGGTCAGCTTATGGGCCAGCATGATGGGCAGCGGCATCAGTTCCGGCGTCTCGTCGCAGGCGTAACCGAACATCAGCCCCTGGTCGCCGGCCCCGCCCGTATCGACGCCCATCTTGATATCGCCGGACTGCTGGTGCACGGCTTCCAGCACCGCGCAACTGTCGGCATCGAAGCCATAGCTGGCGTCGGTGTAGCCGATTTCCCGAACCGTTTTCCGGACGATGGCCTGGAAATCCAGGTGGACCTCGGTCGTGATCTCGCCCGCCACCATGGCCAGACCGGTGGTCAGCAGGCATTCGCACGCCACCCGGCCGCTCGGATCCCCCGCGAGCACGGCATCGAGCACGGCATCGGAGATCTGGTCCGCGATCTTGTCCGGATGTCCCTCAGTAACCGATTCAGAAGTAAAGAGATAGCGCCCCGTGGCCAAGCGAATCCTCCTCGTCGTCTCTTTAATTGTAGCTCTTTTGGGACTCGGGCGGTCATATTGCCGACTGCCGCCGAAACCGAATCCCTGAAAGTATCAAAGTGTCCGGCCCACCGTCAAAGGTTTTCGCCGAAAGGGCCAGGAAGGGCGTTGAACAGCAGTTTTCGGCACTAAAGGAAACGCGTTGTGCCGCCCGCGCCCCGCTGGCGTCGCCGCCCGGCAACGGCTGCTGTGTGCTGGGGCGAGGGCGGCGGGGCGGTCTTGTTTACCAGGAAGTAACGCATACGTCGCCCAGCAGCGTTGTTTACTTGATTTCCGACCAGCGGAGTCCTTAAATTATCCAACTTGGCAGATGACGTGCAGGAAGTATTGAAACTTTGGCTATGGGCTCCACGTCTAATCGGGCGTAGAAGGAGAGAACGTTAATGACGCCAGCAGCAAAGACGTCAGGATCGAAAGTCCGCCAGATGCCGCTCCGGAAAGTCCTAAAGTCCGGGGCGACGGATGTCGTCGCGCGAGTCAGGTCTTTTGTCACCCAGGTGTATTGCACGCTGTGCACGCGCGCGGTCGAAGCGGTGGCGGAATTTTCCGGCAATGGGGTTGGCAAGAAGCGAATGGTGGCGCAGCCGCGGCAGCGGTGCCCGCATTGCGGCGCTTCCCTGGACGCCGCGTTCGTGCTCGACAACCTTTCCCAGGTCGCCTGATTCCGTTCACCACAAAGACACCAAGAACACAAAAGCCACAAAGAACGGATCTTTGTGGCCTTCGTGTCCCTTGGGTCTCTACGGTCCCCCAGAATCAGAAGATGAACCGCAGGCCAAGCTGCATGCGGCGGGCGTTGGTGCCATCGGGGAAGCCCTGCGACTGGCTGCCGGCGCCGACATTGGCGTAGGGCTTCAGCGCCCCAGCGGTTGCCTGGTACGCGTTCGTCTGGATGGCCGTATTGCTGATTGTGTTGAAGGCGTTGAAAGCTTCAAAACTGAGATTGGCTTTCAAGCGCTCGCGGATCGGAATGGCACGAGTCAGGCGAGCGTCCACCCGATAGACCCGGTCGACGTCCAGGCTCCCGATGGGCAGGAACGGCACGCGCGTCCAGCCGCCGGAACCGTTCAGCGTCGTCCACGCGTACGAGACGCCTGAGACGCCGCTGCTGAAGTTGATGGTGGGCGTCCAGGGGTGCGCCGAGGCCAAGGATGTGACGGCGGAAAGCTGCCAGCCATTGGCCAGGACGCTGGCCGCCTTCACCTTGGTGCTCACCTTGGGCTGGTACACCCAGTTGATGACCAGCCGATGCCGCTGGTCCAGCGTGGAACTGCCCTTGTCAAAGCGATAGTCGCCGGGGATGGTCACGTTGTTGTAGTTCCACCCCACATTCCAACTGGCGCCCTGCTGGTTGGCGTCGTCAATGGCGTGGGACCAGGTGTAAGCGATGCTGGCGCTCAGCCCGTGCGACATGCGCTTGCGGAGCTGAATGGCCAGGCCGTTGTACCACGTCTGGCCGCCGTTTTCCACCATGAGGATCCTGCTGTAACGCGGATCGACGCGGTTCTGCGTAATGTAGATCGGAGTAGTGAACGTCCCCACCTGGTTGCTGCTGGCATCCTGAATGATATAGGTCTTCGTCGTTCCCGGCGGTCCGAGGTTGATGTCACGGTTGGTCCACAGCCCGATGCCACGCGCCCAGATATAGCTCACACTCAAACCCAGATCCCTCGCCAACTGGCGCTCGATCGTGAAATTGCCCTGTTGCGCATACGGGTTGTGGAACTGGGGCCCGGCGAACGCGAGTTGAATTGAGGCGCTCGGCAGACCCGAGGGGCTGGCAAAAACGTTCGGGAACACCGGGGCCCCGGCGCCAGTGGCGTTGATGGAAATGTTGGTCTGGTACTTGCCGTTACCCAGATATAGCGTATCGATTCCGTTCCCGTGGAAGCGCGCCCAGAAGATGCCGTAGCCGGCGCGAATCACGGTCTTCTGACCGAGCGCATAGGCCAGGCTCAAGCGCGGCGCGAAGTTCTTGTTCGGCGAGGGGATGAGGCCCGTTTGCGGCCAGTCCGGATTGGTGATGGTGGGCTGCGGAATGAACGTTTTCTCGTACCGCAGTCCGTAATTCAGCGTCAATCTCTTGCTGACTTTCCAGACATCCTGCGCGTAGAGATTGATGTCCGTGGTTCGCAGATCCTGAATCGGGTTCCCGAACGCCTGCGTGAACGTGGAGTAGCTCTTAGCGCCGGTGGTATTGCCCGTGAAGTCCCTGGCGAAATTCGTGATGTTCGAAAAACTGTAGGAGCCCTTGCCATTGTAGAGCTGGTTAATCCAGTCCTGGGTGGTGGCGAAATCGACGCCGAACTTGGCCGCGTGGGCGCCGTGCGTCCAGCTATAGTTGTCCACGAGCTGGTGGCGCTGCTCACTCGGCAAGGTCCGCGGGTAGCCTTGGGCCGCACCGACCGTCGAACCGGCGACCGTAATATATAGCCCGCCGGTTTCCGGAGGCCACAGGTCCCCTGCCGCCGGGTCGGACAAGCGATCCTTGAACCACCCGTAGCGGAACTCGTTCACCGCCGCATTCGTCACCAGGCTGGTCCATGATGCTTTCCCGTAACGGGTTTCCACGGTGGAGTTTCCGTTGTTGGCGATGGCGTTGCCGTTGGTCAGCACCGCCTGCGTCTGGATTCCGTGCGGCGACTTCCAGTGCATCACGTTGGCGCTGAAGCTGAACGTGTTCCTGTCGGTGGGGCGCCAGTCGAGCTTCGAGAATCCCATATCGGAATCGACGGTGCGCGGCACCAGCACATTCATCTGCCGCTGGATGAAATTGATGGCGGCGGTACACTGCGCGACGGTCGCCGTGCAGCTCGAGGGCGGGATGAAGTTGCCCGTCGGATCGGTCAGCGAATTGTTGAGGATGCGGTTCAGCGCGGGGAAGTTCCGCCGGACCAGCTCGAAATTCGCGAAATAGAAGAGCTTGTCCTTCTTGATCGGGCCGCCGAGGCTGCCACCGGCCTGGTGGCGCCACTCCGGCGCGTTGATGCCGTTGGCGTAACGGTCGGTGGCGTTCAGCGTGCGATTCCGGAAGAACCAGTACGCGGTGCCGTGAAGATCGTTGCCCCCGCTCTTCGTGACTGTATTGATGACGCCGCCGAGGGCCCGGCCGAACTCGGCCGAGAAGCCGTTGGCCAGCACCTGGAATTCCTGCACCGCGTCCTGCGAGATCTGCGTGGAGATCCGGGTGCGGCCGGCGTTCTCGTTGTAGAAGCTCTGGGTAGTGTCGTTGCCGTCGGTGAGGAAGGAATTGCCGGCGGCGATGCCGCGGAAGGCGACCAGGCCGAAGGTGCCGTCATCGGTCACCGCCGGGGTCAGCAGCACGAAGGTATCGGCGCGGCGGCCGTTGATCGGCAGGTTATCGATCTGGAGGCTTTCCACCACCTGCGACACGCCCACGTTGGTCTCCGAGATCAGCGGCAGGGTGGCCGTCACCTCCACCGTGGTCGCGGTGGCCGCCACCGCCAGCGCCACGTTGAAATTCTGAGTTTGTCCGACCAGAAGCTCGAAGTCCTTGATCTCCCAGTTGGCAAAGCCCTCCTTGGTCACCGTGAGAACATAGCCCCCCGAAGGCGGCAGAGACGGAGCGTTGAAGACGCCCGCTTCGTTGCTTTCCAGCGATCGCCGGATGCCCTTTGCCGGATTCGCAACCATCACCTTGGCGCCGGGGACGGCGGCGCCCGTGGCGTCGCGCACCACGCCGGTGATGGCCCCCAAGCCGGCTACAGTTTGCCCAAATGTTGTGCCGGCGAACAGCACCGTGCAGGCCAAAAGCACGCATGCACACTTCAAAGCACCATGAGAATTCATGCACTCACCCCCGAATTGAATGGGTTGCCTAACCAAGCTACAAGGGGATCATATCCCGCCCGCCACTCGATTGCAACCGGGTGGCTCAGGTCAATTTGTGGCGCAGGAAGGGCGCAGCGAAAAATGTGCACTCCTTCGCCCGAAACCCGATAGGTTGAGCGGGAACCACGCGGCTTCCCGGCGAGAGGAAGCCGGGGCCACTGAACAGCGCGGAGCGCTGCGCGATGGCTGCCGAGGGGCAGCGCGAGCGGGCGCCAATGTTGCGAAAGACGAGGTCAACCGAATGCGAACACTGATTCGACTGGCGATTATTGTGTCCTGCCTCGTTCCGGCCGCATTTGCCCAGTTTTGGGCGGGCACAGGCTCGATTGAAGGTGTCGTTCAAGACCAGGGGGGCGCCGTGATGCCCGGCGCTGCCGTGGCGGTGCGCAACGTTGGCACCTCCCAGGCACGCCAGGTCCACACCGACGGATCGGGCCACTACATTGTTTCCGCCCTTGCCCCCGGAGAATACGAGGTGACCTTCGAGAACACCGGTTTTGCCACGCTCCGACGGACTGCTTGACAACACGTTTTGCGAGTGGTATTTTGCCCGCGGTCCGCTTGTTCTTGTCGGTTCCCAGTATTGCTATTCTGGGAACTCGCGGAAACACAATCGGCAAGAACCTGCGAGAAAGTTGGTCAGGAACCGTTGGCGAGCCGCCAGAAGGGCCGCCCTCGACGCCGGGTGACCCCAAAGGCGATTCTTGCTTTTCGCTTCAAAGGGTGTGGAGTATCGTTTTTCCTGCTTTGACCGTCAGATCCACGGTGTTTTGGAGGGCAAGATGTCAAAGACACGCTCAATCCTTCTATTCTTTGTTGTTCTCTTTGCTTGCACCCTGGCCTTGGCACAAAGCCAGTTGGGCACGGGTGCAATCAGCGGCACGGTGACCGACCCCAGCGGTCAGATCGTCCCCGACGCCAGCGTGACCGTCACGAGCGTTGATGCCGGGTTCGTTCGAACGGTCAACACCACCGGCGCCGGCGTCTTCACCGTTCCGGTTCTGCCGCCCGGGACGTACACGGTAAAAGTCGAGAAGAGCGGGTTCTCCACGCTGGAACAGAAGGGCGTGGTGGTGAGCGTTGGCGGAACGGCCACGCTGCAACTGGCGATGAAGGTCGGCGCCGTTGCGTCGGTGGTGGAAGTGACTGCCGAGGCGGCGGCGATCGACACGGCGCGCACGGACCAGTCGAGTCTCGTGACTCGCGAGCAGATCAATGAACTGCCGTTGAACGGGCGCCGTTACGACCAGTTCGCGCTGCTGACGCCGGGCGTGGCGCGCGACGGCAGCTACGGCAACATCACATACCACGGCATTTCCGGTGCATTCAACAACTTCACCGTGGAAGGCAACGACGACAACAGCCTGTACTGGGCGACGACGCGCGGTTACACGCGCCTCACGCAGACCACCAGCGCCAACGCCATCCAGGAATTCCAGGTAGGCCAGACGAACTTTCTGCCCGAATTCGGGCGCGCCGTCGGCGGAAGCGTCAACGCGGTTATGCGTTCCGGCGGCAACAAGTTCCACCTGGACGCCTTCGAGTACCTCAAGAACTCCGCGCTGAGTGCGCGCGACACGTTTGCCAGCTTCAAGCCGGACGAGTCGCGGCACCAGTTTGGCGGCTCCATCAGCGGGCCGATCAGGCAGAACAAGTTGTTCTACTTCCTCAACTACGACCAGCAGCTTCGCGATTTCCCGCTGCTGATACAGGACACCAACAACTCGCTCACGGCGAACAAGCCGGTGCTGCCGAATAACCCCACCGCCGCGCAACAGGCGCAGTACAACGCGGACTTGAATGCCTGGCAGACGGGCATCGCCTACATCAAGAGCAAGTTCCCGGGCGGCGCTCCGGGCAACATCCTGCCCCGTAATTTCAATGAATGGCTGGGAACGGCGAAGGTGGATTGGATCCTGAACCAGAAGAATACCGCAAGCTTCACTTACAACCATTTGCGTCACGACGCACTGAATGGCATCCAGACGGCGCAAGTGCTCAGCAACATGGGCGGCAACGGAAGCGACCTGGTTATCACTCACCAGGTCAACGCGCGGTTGGTATCCACCATCAGCCCCGCGCTCGTGAACGAATTCCGCTTCCAGTGGGCGAAGGACTTCGACACGCAAATGCCCGACGCCCGGGTGCCGTACGTGAGCGCAAACGGGTTCAACTGGGGCACGCCGAGCTATCTGCCGCGCTGGGCCTATCCGGACGAGCGCAAGCTCCAGTTCGTGAACAACTTCTCGGTGATCAAGGGCGCGCATGCCTTCAAGTTCGGCCTCGAGGTCGTGAAATCGCACGAGTTGCTGAACGGCGCATCGAGCGTAACGGGCGGTTTCTATGGCAGCTACAGTTACAGCACTGCCACTCAGTTGGGCTACGATTTACTGAATAATGGGCGGGGTTGCGGCACCACGACGGCGCCGGTTCCCTGCTACACGACGTTCGCTCAGGCTTTCGGGGTTTCGGCCTTCTCTTTCAGCGCTCGCGACTATGCGGCGTTCGCGCAGGATTCCTGGAAGCTGCGCCGCAACGTCACGCTGAATTACGGCCTGCGTTGGGACTACCAGAAGTGGCCTGACCCGCAGTTCCCGAACCCCGCGATCCCGCAGTCGCTCAAGATCAACGCCGACAACAAGAACGTCGGACCGCGCGCCGGCATCGCCTGGGACCTGTTCGGCAACGGCAAGACGGTGGTGCGCGGCGGCTACGGCATGATGTTCGCCCGCTCGGGCAACTCCATGATCGAGAATGTCATTCGCTTCACGGGGCTCACCGATCCGAGCAAGAACCTTGCGTCGCTCAGCTTCACGCCCACCACGCTGGGCGCGCCGGCTTTCCCCAACACCTTCACCAGCATGCCCACGTCGGGCACCGGCGGCAGCGCGACGGCCTATCGCCTTGCTTCCGAATTCCGGCGCCCGCGCATACAGGAATGGAACATTGGCATCGAACGGCAACTGCCGCTGGGCATGATCGCCTCGGTCAGCTACATCTACACCTACGGCGACCGCATGCAGATGATGTACGACACCAACATGATTCCGCCGAACTTCACCTTGACCTGGCAGTTGCCGAATGGCAACACGTTCCAGACGCCGTACTCGGCGGGCATGACGCGGACAGCGGCAGGGGCAACACTGCCGAACACCAACGGCTCGCGCCCCAACCCGGCCTACGGCGCAATTAGCGAAATCAGCGCGCTCGGCAAGAACTGGTACAACGGAATGCTGGTTGAGCTGAAGCGGCGCTTCCAGAAAGGCTTGGCGCTGAACGTGGCCTACACGCTGGCCAAGGCCGAGAACCTGTCGGGAACGGGCAGCGGGTACGGCGGCGGCTCGGAAAGCGGGTACGGCAGTGGCAGCGTCCTGGATCAGTTCCACCTGAACGCGAACCGCGCAGCGGCCGGAACTGACCAGCGTAACCGCCTGGTGGCAAACGGCGTGTGGGAGCCGGCTTGGAAGAGCGGCAATCCCGCGGTGAACAAGCTGATCCACGGCTACCGCTTCAGCAGCATCGTGGCCATCGAGTCGGGCCGTCCGTATTCGCCGAATATCTCCCTGGGAACGACCCGCTTCCAGACGCCGGATGGCGCGCAGTGGCAGGGAATGGGCGGCGGTCTTTACGGTCAAGGCGGCTTGAGCGTGGCTCCTGGGAACAAACGCAACAGCTTCTACGCCACCTGGAGATACACGATTGACCTGCGCGCCTTGCGCCAATTCCGGGTGACCGAGCGCTTGTCATTCGAGCTGATGGGCGAAGTGTTCAACCTGATCAACCATCCGAACTACTATGGCGTGAACACCAGCCTGTTCACGGCGCCGTCGCCCGCGGCGACGACGCCGGTCGGCACTCCGATCGCACTGACGCAGAGGACCGACTTCGGCACGCCGTACACGACCAGTATTTTCCCGGACGGCACCAGCGCGCGCCGCTTCCAGCTTGCGGCGCGCCTCCGCTTCTGAATCCCGGCTGCGCCGGAACCGCCAACCAGGACTCACCCAGGGCGCGGAGAACCACTCTCCGCGCCCTTTTTTCCTGTTCCCAGGATTGCTATTCTGAGAGGCCGCGGAAACAAGACCCCCGCTCCAGATGGGCGTGGATGTCCGCAACAAAATCGGAAAGGGACCATTGAGGAGGCTGAATATGAGAAGGTTGAACATGAGAACCAATTCCATCATTCTGGCGATTTTGCTCTCATGCCTGGTATCTCCATCCAGAGCGAGCGATCCGTCATCAGGATCGAGCGATGCGCCGCAGCGGCTCACCATCCTGCACTCGAACGACGTGCACGGCCATCTGCGGCCTTACAGTTATCCCGAGATTTCATCGCTCAGGAGTGGGAGCGTGCTCGCGGGGAGCATGATGGCGGGGAGCATACTCGGCGCTTTTGATCTGCCCGCGCGACGCGACATCGGCGGAATCGCGAGGCGCGCCACACTCGCCACCCTCATCCGAACGGACCTGGCGAAGCGGGACACGCCCGTTTGGCTGATCGATGCGGGGGATTTTTTCTACTATAGCGCCTTCTCAAACGAGTACCAAGGAGACGCGGACGTGCTGGCGATGAACCAGGCCGGCTATGACTTCGCGACGCTCGGCAATCATGAGTTCGATATCACGCTGGCCCAGCTCAAAAAACTGATTGCGGATGCGCGTTTCCACTTCCTTTGCGCGAACGTCACGGAGAGCGCGACCCGCCGGCCGCTCGTGAAGCGCAATGAAGTGCGGCAGGTCGGAGCTGTGCGCGTGGGGATCTTCGGGCTCGTCACGAACTCTGCCCGTAGCCGCGCGGGGAGCGAAGGTCTGGAATTCGAGGATGCCTTCACCGCCGCGTCAGCCGCCGTCGCGGAGCTTCGCGGCCCCATGAAGGCGGATATCGTCATCCTGATCTCGCACCTCGGCGGGTCGGCGGACAAGCAGCTCGCCCGCCAGGTTCCAGGGATCGACGTGATCCTCGCCAGCCATTGGCACACGCGGCTGCCGCAAGGCGAGATAGTCCAGTGGTCCGACGAGCTGAAGCCGGACGAGGTCAACGGAACGGTCATCGTGCAAGCGGGCCAGTGGGGCGGTGAATTGGGCCGGCTCGACCTCCTGCTGCAAAAGAACGCGGCCGGAAAGTGGCGGGTCAACCACTATCAAGAGCGCCTGATCCCGGTCACGAGCGAGACGCCGGAGGATCCGGCTGTGACCGCTGTGCTCAACAGACTTTGGGCGCCGTACGCCGCGAAGTACGACGAGGTGCTCGCGACGGCGACCGCCGATTTCGCCGATCGAGGAGACGACTTCTCCCAAAATAACCTGTTCGCGGACGTAGTGCGGGCCGAGTTCGGTGTCGAGGTGGAGTTCGAAGGTCTGGGAGGCGTGCACTGGCCGATTGTCGCGGGGCCGGTCACGCGGGCGGCGCTTGTCGATGTCGATCAGAACCCGTCTACGGTCGTCACCTTCCGCATGAAAGGGAGCGAGATCCGTCGATTCGTCCAACGGTCCACGCCGATCGGTTCGGGGCTCCGCTACCGGATGTTCCGCGGCAAGCTCGAGGCCATCACGGTCAATGATGCGCCTCTGGACGATGCGCGCGTATACTCGTGCGCGGCAAGTTCCTCTCTGGCCGCCCGCATGAATGGCTTCGAGGTGCTCGACAAGAGGGACACGAAGAGACCGTGGTCCGACGTGGTGATCGACGCCATCCGGAAGGCGCGCACGATTACCCCTGCTTACGATGGCCGGCGCATCGTGGTCGATACTCCTCGATCGGTGGCCCGCGACCAGTGACTCGAGGACGGGTCCGCCTGGCCGCAAGCGACCAGCGATTGCCTCCTCACGCCCCCGTTCCCCCCCAGCTTTTTGAGTCAGAAGCACGTTCAATCATGGGGTGACAGAGGGGGACATGGTTGTCGTCCACTCTGACGGCGTCCCGCCGGCAGCCAATCGGCGACTGCGAAATCAAGGATCAGTCGCGGACTTGCTGGGGCAGGCGGTCAAGAATGGCGGCGAGCAGCGAGCGGGCAATGGCCAGCGAGCCTCGTGCCTCTTCTGGAGTTGGCTCGTCGAATTCGCCCGGATAACGCGATAGCACGGCGAACTGCGTCAGACGGTACGACCGCTTGACGCACGTTTCCAGGGACGCATCGATCGAGATGCATTGCCTGCCAACGGTCGCCAGGTCGTGCGTTTTCGGGAAGCTGCGCTCGTGCCATACCAGAAATGCCTTCATCGCTTTCTCCGCTGCCTGCTGGCAGTGGAACAGCGCGCTCTTTGTTAGAGGAGCCGGCAATGAAATAAGCGTTTCTGCGGCGGCAAGGTCCTCCCGCACGCAGGCAAGCCATTGCCTGGTTTCATCTTCGCGAAACAGCGTCGGCGTCATATAGCAACTTACCTTCACGCACTACAGTAGCCGGTAGAGAACTTTTCACCACTTGGCGGCCTTCGAAGTCAGTGTGTCGCCAGGGGACCACATCAATCGGTACCTCGACTTCACTCAGTTCTTCATAGATGCGGCCAGACATGCGCAGTTCGCGTGGGCAATCATCGGGCAAGACCACAAGAAAATCCAGGTCGCTATCGGGGCCGAACTCGCCCCTGGCCGCGGAACCGAACAGATAGATCCGCTCCGGGTCGTAGAACTCCACCAGGCGGCGCACCGCCTCCGCGATTTTCGGATTCAGCGTGTTTTCGTCCATTGCTCCTGCGGCCATGTTAGCAGATCAAACCAGCAGCGTGCGCGCCAGCGCGGCATTCTCGGCCACCTGCTCGCTGAAGCGGTTCCACATGCCGACGATGACGCCGTCGGCCGGCTTGATGTTGCGGTAGGCGTACTCGAAGGCGGCCCGACGCTGCGCCGGCGTGTCGGAGGCGCGTCCCGCCGCCAGGATTTTGTAGCCCAGGCACGGCTTCTTGCACTTGCGCATGGCCGCGGTGGCCCGCGCCGTGTCGCCGGAAAGATAAGGCTCGCCCAGCGGAAGCTCGCCCAGCATCTTCTGCAGCTCGTCTTTGGGCCGCGACACGTAATAGAAGCAGGCCATGTAGAAGTCGATGTCCCAGCCCTCGCTCTCCATCCTGTCGATGGCTGCTGCCGGGTTGTGGCAGGCGACGCCCACCAGCACTCCGGCCTGGCGTATGCGCTGGAGCAGATCGCGCGACTTCTGGAACTCGCCGGCGCGGAACACCCGGTCGGTGATGCCGCCGTGCTGCACGATGGCGATGGGCTTGTGCTTGAGGGCCTCGGCGACCAGCGCCGGGTTGTCCAGGAACGTGGGGCGGCAAACGCAAATCCAGTTCAGCTTCCCGCCCTGCTCCCGGAACCGCCCCAGGTCGGAAACCATGCGTTCGTCGTAGCTGGACTGCCA
>JAPKYU010000293.1 GCA_026394175.1 Acidobacteriota bacterium
ATCTGCGGCACGCCATCAGCGCCGGCGATTCCGAGAAGGCGGGCGCGCTGCTGCCCGCGGTCGTTTCCATCGTGGACAAGTCGCGCAAGGAAGGCTTGATCAAGCACAATACCGCCGCCCGGTTCAAGTCGCGGCTGACGGCCGGTGTGGCGAAGGCCGGAAAAACCGCCTGAGGGCGGAAGGGATTCGAGATCCTCACAGCGCGGCGGTCTTCGGGCCGCCATCCAACGCGCCATGCGGCGGACGGCGGCCCGGGGGCCGCCGCTATTTTCTTTTCGCCAGTTCAATCACCAGGCGCTCCAGGATGATCCGTTCGTCGGGGGGCGAGGAGCGCAGCGCCACGTCGGCCTCGAACAGCGTCTCGATGCCCGCGGTCAGTTCCTTCACCGTGAACTTGCGCGCCTGGGTCTGGACCCGCGGGTGCACGTCCCTGGCGCCCTCCTTGCTCCGCAGCAGCTTGCGCACCTGGCCGGCGATCAGCGTGGTGATCAGCAGCGCCGGCACGCTCTCGCGCAGCATGTCCCGGACCAGGCGCAGGGCGCGGGGTGCGTCGCGGTCGCCGATGGCGTCGGAAATCTCCCACAGCGTGAAGGCGCCGGCGGCTGGCACCAGCGCCTGGACGTCAGCGGCGGTGATGCGGCCGCGCCCGGCGGCGTAAAGCATCAGCTTCTCCAGCTCCATGCGGGCGCGGGCCAGGTCGCCGCCGCAGGCCTCGACCAGCTCCGGCGCCGCTTCCTGCTCCAGCGTGAATCCGGCCGCCTGCGCTTCGTCCCGGAGATGCCGGACGGCCTCGCCGATCCCGGGCCGCTCGATGCGGATGGAGGGAACCGGAAGGAGCTTCTCCAGGCTCTCGGCTTTTCTGGCGTCGTCGCGGTCGGCCAGGTCCAGGCTGAGGGCTTCGAAAAGCACGATGCTGGCCGGCTGCGGGCGCTGGAAATAGTCGGCGATGGCTTCGGCGGAATGTTTGCCGGCCGTCCGCGGCTCGCCCGAGCCACCCTGGCCGCTCCCCGCGGCTCGGCGGCGCGGCAGCAGCGATTCGGCATTGCGCAGCCACAGCACGCGCCGGCCGGCAAACAGGCCCAACGAGGCCGCGTCGTCCAGCGCGTTGCGCACCGGCACTTCCGCCAGGTCGTGCTCCACCAGCCCCCCGCGGTCGCCCTCCAGATGGAACTCGAGCAGGGCCTGCCGGGCCTTGTCGCGGAAGAACATCTCGTTGCCCGTCAGCAGGTAGCCGGCGGCGAACTCCCGGCGCGCTGCCCGCCGGAGAAAGTCAGCCATCGTAAGCTGCATCAGAAGGCCTCCAGTATGGAGGAAACCAGGCTGGCGGCGAAGGCGCGGCTCAGGCGCTGGACCGCCGGGGCGCTTTCTTCGAAATACGCGGTCGCGTCGCCGGTGATCTCGTAGGGCTCGCTGAAGACATAGTCCGCGTTTTCGTACAGCACCTTGCCGGTGCGGGTGTCGGTGAGCTTGACGCGCATCCGGACGTTCACGCTGACCGAGACGGTGCGGCCGGCCGTGGGCTCGGCCACCACCGGCGTTGTCCAGAACTGGATCACCGTTCCGCTGAGCAACGCATCACTGCCCTCCGTCCGCGGCTGCACCCGGAAGCGCGCGCGGGCCAGGAACTCGCGCACCACCGCCTGGGTAAGGACCTGCTCCACCTTGAAGCGGGGAGTCTCATTGCGGAAGGCGGGAATGGCGATGGTCTTGATGTTGGAGGGAAGCTGCGCGCCCTTCCCGCCGGCGTGGTAGCCGCATCCGGCCATCGCCAGCGTCAGCGCCGCAAGCAGAAGAGGTCCAAGGTCCAAGGTCCAAGGTCCAAGGTCAGGCCGGCCGCGACTTTGGACTTGGGACTTCAGACTTTGGACTCGGGACCTTGGACTTTGGACTTTCATTGGGCCTTCACCTTGGCAAGCTCTTCGGCAATACGCACGGCGTTCACCGCCGCCAGGCGCAGGTTGTCGGCGGCCGCCCAGATCCACCAGGCGCCCGGGTGGTTCTTGTCGGGGCGGATGTCGCCCACCATGATTTCTTCCGAGGAAACGGCCCCGACCGCCGACGGCGCTTCCTGGTCGGCGCGGCGCAGATCATAGCCCGTCCCGGCAAACGCGGCTTCCACCTCCGCGGCCTCGCGCGGCTGCTCCAGCTCCAGATAAAAGGAGAACGCATGGCCGTGGAAGGTGGCCGACTGCAGCACGCGCAACGAGGGCGGCGCGATGCCGGGGGGCAGCAGGCGCGCCAGGTGCCGGGCCACACGTTCCTCGACGCCGGCCAGCAGCGGCCGGGTCTCTTCTCCGTAGGCAGCGAGCAGATTGAAGGCCAACTGGCTGCCGAATATCTCTTTCGGGACCTCGTGAAACGAGAGCCGGGCGACGGTCTGCTGGTGAAGTTCCCCGATGCCGGCCGAGCCGCGCTCGCTGGCCGGCTGGAACACATGGACGATGGAGCGGCGGGGCGTCAGGCCGGCCGCCTGCATGCGCCGCAGCACCGAGGCAACCACCAGCGCGGCCGGGTGCGCCGAGACACAAACCCGGCCGCTGGGGTCCGGCAACGCGCCGGTCGCCACCGGGCCGGCGATCCGCGCGCCTTCCTCTTCCAGCGCCTCGGTGAGATCGATGACACGGCACCCGGCGCGGTCGGCCAGCTTCCACACGTTCCGGTTGTAGGCGGGCGAGGCGGCCAGGAAGACGAATTCCACTCCCTCGAAGCTGTCGCGTTGCAGCGAACCGATGACGGCCGGCTCGCCCTGGAACTCCGTCAATTGTCCGCGGATGTCTTCCTCATCGAGCAGGACCAGCCGGCGGGCAGGAAAGCGGCGTTGTTCCAGCGCCTCCTTGATTTCCTTGCCCTTCAAGGTCGAGGCGCCGACAATTGCGACATTGAAGCTTTGCGGCTCGGCTTGCTGCATTTCAAAGTGCGCGCGGCGGCAGGCTGGCAACAGAGCCGCGACCGTGAGGGAGCGGTGAGCGGGTCCGGCAGCCGGTCTATCGGCACTCGGGTCGGCCGGAACTAACCGCTCGCTGATCCCGCGTGGCGGGACGGCTCAGTTGCTCTCCTGTCACGCTTCGGCGGTCAGGTCGCTTTCCGGCGGAAGGGGGCGCGGGTGCAGCCGCCGGAAGATGCGCCGGACGATGCCGCCGGCGCGTGTCACCACGCCCGACAGCGTGTAGCTCATGGCGATGCACAGCAGCACCGGCTCGGAGTAAAACCAGATGGCGGCCACCAACCCGGCGATGCTGACCACCAGGAAGAGCGGGTGCCGGCGCCGCAGATCGATGTCCTTGAAGCTGTAATAGCGCCAGCGGCTGACCATGAGCAGCGAGGCCGCCAGCAGGATGGCCAGCCACGGCAGCGCCCACGCCCACCAGAACAGCGGCTCGCCATTGACCACGTGCACCACCGCCGCCACCAGCCCGGCGGCGGCTGGAATCGGCAGCCCCACAAAATACTTCCGGCCCGGCTGGCCGGGATTGGCGGGCACCGGGTCGGTGGTGATATTGAAGCGGGCCAGCCGGGCCGCGCCGCAGATCACGAACAGGAAGCCCAGGAACCAACTGGCGCGCTGCAGGTGCTCCAGCATGGCGCCGCCGGTCACCGGGTCGAGCCAGCGGATTCCCCAGACAAAGGCCAGCAGGGCCGGCGCCACACCGAAGGTGATAACGTCGGCCAGCGAGTCGAACTCCCGGCCGAAGGCGCTGGTGGTTCCCGTCATGCGGGCGATGCGGCCGTCGAAGCCGTCGAACAGAACCGCGAAGCCGATGGCCTTGGCGGCCGCGTCCAGGTGCTGCGCGGCGGCTTCCGGCCCTAGCGCCCCCTTGAACGCCTCTGTCAACGCAAAGTAGCCGCAGAAAATGTTCCCCACCGTGAACAGGCTGGGCAGGATGTACGCGCCGCGGCGGGGCAGCCGAATTCGCACGGGACTCGCCATGTCAGTTTCTCCTGGCCAGGATGGTCGAGCCGCCCCGGACGTGCCGGCCCCTGGCCACCATCAGTGTCCATTCCGGATCCAGCAGCACGTCCACGCGGGAGCCGAACTTGATCAGCCCCACGCGCTCGCCCCGGCCCACGCTGTCGCCCTTCTTCTTCCAGAAGACGATGCGGCGCGCCAGGATGCCGGCAATCTGTTTGAACACTACCGTTCCCGCCGGGCCTTCGACCGCAACCGTATTCGATTCGTTCTCGCTGGAAGCCTCGGGGCGCCAGGCCACCAGGAATCGGCCGGGGCGGTATTGCACGTCGCGGATGGTCCCGGCGATCGGGGAGCGATTGATATGAACGTCGAAGAGCGAGAGGAAGATGCTGATGCGGCGGAAGGGGCGTCCGTCGTGCTCCACGTCGCGAATCTCCACCACCCGCCCGTCGGCCGGCGCCACGGCGATGATGCCCGGCTCGTCGGGGACCAGGCGCTCCGGGTCGCGGAAGAAGTACATCACGAACAGCGCCAGCGCCAGCAGCGGCACGGCGAACCATCCGCCCAGCAGCCAGCCCGCCACCACCGCGGCGGCGACCAGCGGCACGCTATAGTTGAATCCGTCTCTGGCCACGTTCAAACCGCTCATTCTAGCAGCAACGGAAGGAATAGGCGCCGGGTGTGAGGCGCCAGGGGGTCGGGCGCCAGGCCTTCGAACCCGACACCTGCCGCCTGGAACCTGACGCCTGGTTCCGATTGCGTCACGCCACCGAAGCGTGGTCTCTCTTGTACTGGCGGATGATCTGCTCCATCTCATCCTTCAGACGCAGCTTCAGTTTTTTCAGCCTGGTCTCCTCCACTCTTTCCTGGTCGCTCAGATAGGGCCGGTTGGTGAGTTGCTGGAGCTGTTCATCGTAGGTCTTGTGTTGATCTGCCAGCTCTCGGAAGTGCTCGTCAGTTGCCATCAGGTGAACCCTAATATCCTGAGGGCTAGAAGCCATAGACAGACCTCCCTCTTCCGGTTCTCCCCACAACCTAGCACACGGCCCACCCGGGATTCAAGCGGCGGTTGCAGCGCCGGGCAAGGTGTCGGCGCGGCCGGTGTCGCCGGGCGACCATTTCCGGCCTCGCGGCGAGCGGCCGCGCGTGGCGGCTACCGACGCCGGCCCGGTGAAGACCGAGGTGGCGGAAGGTGCGGTGGCCTTCACCGTGCGCGTGGAAGGCACGCTGGCCGGCGCCCGCGCCGTCCGCGCCGGCGGCCACCTGGCTGGAGACCTCCGGCAACGTGGTTGTGGAAGGGATGCGGCGCGTGGGGCCGGACATCGAGCTCCGGTTCGTGGAGGCCTTTGGGCTGCGCGGGACGGCGGAGATCGCCTTGCGCCTGCCTCATACCGCCGCCGCGCTGACGGACATGACGGGCGGCCGCCGCGTGCCGCTCGCCCCCGCCGGGCGGTACCGCCTTCCCGTCCGGCCGCAGCAGATCGTCACCATGCGCTTCCGCACGTCAGGCTCGGTGGAGGAACCGAAACCCCGCACCGAGTGGGATGACCTGGCCCCGGAGCACAAGCGCGCCGCCCTGCGCGAGTACTCGGAAGAAAAAGGGCATCCCCCGCAAGGCGCGTAAGCTGCCCTGGAGCGCCCGCATCCCAGGCTGGTTCCTTGGTGGCCTGTCACAAAAGACCCCACCCCATGCTGTACCATAGCCGTACGGCTGAGAACTGCTACGGAATCATCAAGCTACGGGGGGAATCTGGCGCCGTCTGAAGGTCCTACGCGCCCCTGGAACCGAGAACGCAGTTGGCACCCCCGGCCCTTACATCTACCTGCATGACCGGTTCGCCAGTGAGCGGGATCGTTGTCTGCTCCCACCGGCTAATCAGCCGGACTGGTGGAAGAGTCTCTGGCCCCACGTCCTGTTGCACGCCGGCTTCAGCTCTCGAATCAGAGCACCCTGACGAGCCATCCGCGCAGATGCTGGATATAGTTCATAGCTGAAAAATGGGGGCGCCCACGCATTGATCCAGGTGTCGTCGCCCTCCAGATGCCGTACCAGGCTTTGCCGGACGTTGTCGCTTTCGCCAATGTATATGAACCTTTGTTGATCGAAGAGCACGTACACCCCGCCCCCGGAAGGTGCGTTCTCTTCGATCCCCTCTCGTGTGAAAGGGTAGCTCTCCTTGTTGTGCCAAGGCATGCTGTTACTCCCCTCGGCGTACAATATGGGTACATTCTCATACCACAAGCGCGTTTGCTAAGCAACAACTATTTTGGTTTTGGTTATCTGGTAATAATGGCCGAAGTTGTAGCTTTATAGGCCGTTGTTTTGGCCGTCTTTAAGGGCGGGCGCCAGCCTGGCAACTCACGAAACAGCGCAACGGGGTAGGCGAGAAATCAGGGTTCAAGAGCCAGAAGCGGGAATGGCTGACTGGGGCCGTCCGGGAAGCTGGATTGCCTGTTGGCCGCATGGGCGCGGCTGGGGGGGACGCGGAAAGGGGCGGCCGGCGACCACCGGCGAGGGAATCAGCGAAGCGCAAGGAGGGAATGGAGGCGCGGGCGGGAGTCGAACCCGCGTATAAAGGTTTTGCAGACCTCTGCCTTACCACTTGGCTACCGCGCCGGGCAGGGAGCACCCCATTATAGCAACAAGGGCCCCCGCTGCCGAGGGCCCACGAAAACTGGAGCGGGAGACGGGATTTGAACCCGCGACTTCGACCTTGGCAAGGTCGCACTCTACCGCTGAGCTACTCCCGCTTGCCAGACCCAATTCTACCACACGGCCCGCGGCGCCGCAACCGGACCGGAGTGAGCGCTCCGCGTAAGCGGGGCGGGCCGGGGACGCTCCCTCATCCCGCCTCGCGGGGCGGCTGGGTTGCGGCACCCTGCTTGGCTCCGGCTCAGATGGCCGCCTCGCGCAGGAACTTGGCCGCCTCTTCCGGCGGTGTGGGGTTGATGTAGAACCCGGTGCCCCACTCGAAGCCCGCCACTTTGGTCAGCTTGGGCATGACTTCGATGTGCCAGTGGTAGTAATCGTTGTTGGCTTCCGGCACCGGGGAGGTATGCAGGACGAAGTTGTAGGCCGGCTTTTCCAGCACCACCTCCATGCGGACCAGGAGGTTCTTGAGGGCCTTGGCCAGGTTCTCGTACAGATGCGAGGGCGAGTTCTCGAACGCCGACTCATGCTGCTTGGGCAGGATCTTGGCTTCGAAGGGGAAGCGGGGGGCGTAGGGGGCCAGGGTCACGAAGTCGGCGCTTTCCGTGATCACGCGAACGCCGGACTCCAGTTCCTGGCGGATGATGTCGCAATAGATGCAGCGCTCCTTGTAGCTGAAATAGTTCTTGCAGCCCTCCACCTCCTCGATCACGCGCTTGGGCACGATGGGGAGGGCGATCAACTGCGAATGAGCGTGCTCCAGGGAGGCGCCCGCCGGCGCCCCGTGGTTCTTGAAGATGAGGATGTAGCGGAAGCGCTTATCCTTCTTCAGGTCCAGCATGCGGTCGCGGAAGGCCCACAGCACGTCCTCCACCCGCCTGTCGGGCATCGAGGCCAGCGTCTGCTCGTGCTCCGGCGTCTCGATGATCACCTCGTGGGCGCCGATGCCGTTCATCTTGTCGAACAGGCCCTCACCCTGGCGGTTGAGTTCCCCCTCGATGCCCAGGGCGGGAAACTTGTTGGGGACCACGCGCACTATCCAGCCCGGGGCATTCGGCCCGCTGCCGTTGCCGCGATAGGCCAGAATCTCCGGAGGAGTCTTCGCCTCATTGCCCACGCAGAAGGGGCAGAAGCCGCCGCCGATGGGCGTTGGTTCATGAGCAAAATCCGTGGGACGCTTGGCGCGGTCGGTGGAAATAATCACCCACCGGCCGGTGATAGGATCTTTCCTTAGTTCAGGCAATGCACTTCACCTTCAATCTGTGACAAACAGTCAAGCCTCGGGGGAACGTCAACCTCTTCGGATGCGCCGCGGGATTGTGCCCCGCGCCTTGCCCAGGCCCCCCGACCGTATTTGATCCATCGTACCACGGATCAATCCCAGGCCACGTCGGCTTCCTGGAAGGCATCGCGAAAGTGCTCGACGACCGGTTCCCGGCCCGCCGCGCAGTAGACGCTGACCACGTCATAGCGGTGCGGCGCGGCGAGATGGGAACGGCGGCGATAATCGGCCGCGGCCGTCACCAGGCGCCGCCGCTTCTCGGCGTCCACGGCGTCCTCGGCGCGGCGCACCTCATCGGACTGCCGCGACTTCACCTCCACAAAGACCAGCGTGCCGCCGTCCCACCCGATCAGGTCCACCTCGCCGCCCACGCCGGCGTGGCGATAGTTGCGCGCCACCATGGTGAAGCCCAGCCGGCGCAAGTGCCAGTAGGCGATCTCCTCGCCGCGTCTGCCCAGGGTGGGATCGGACCCGGTGAGGCCGAGGCCGCCCAGGAGGCCAAACAAAGCCCGCATCAAATGCACACACCTTCCTCCCACATAGGCCAAGCGGTCGATTGGCGCTTCTCCACTATTGTAGCGCGGCCCGGCCGGGGTATGCCACGGCTGCTGGGGCCGGGCGCGGCTGGGGGCCGCCGCAGCGATGTGTCGCGTGGACGGCGACACGGGCGGGCACTATAATGCTCGCTATCGCTGACGGCTCTGGAGTCGGCCTATGCTGGTCCGCAAGTGGACACGCCCGCCACAATTCCCGCTGGTGGTGTTCCTGGTCACGACCACTCTCTCGGTCGCGGCGCTGGGCTGGCTGAGTTGGCGCCTGGTTCAACAGGATCAAGCGCTGGAAAGCCAGCGTGTCCAGGAGCGCCTGGAGAATGCGGCCGAATTGATGGCGGCCACGCTCGAACGCCGGTTGGGGGAACTCGAGCAAACTCTGAGCACAATCGAGGCCGTCCCCAAGGCTCGGCTGCGCGTACGCGCATCGGAACTTGGACCGCGGCTCCCGGACAACGCCGTCCTGGTTGTGTTCGACGAGACTGGGACGGACAGCTACCCGGCGGGCCGTCTTCCTTATTACCCCGCAATCGTCGCGGCCCGAGAGCCCTCCGATGCGGTCTTTGCCGAAGGCGAGGTCTTGGAGCTTCAAAAGGGCGATTATGCCGCAGCGCTCGAACGCTTTCGGCCGCTGGCAAAATCGGGCGACCCGGTTATCCAGGCCGGGGCGCTGTTGCGCATAGGCCGGATTCATCGAAAACTTGGCGATCGGGAAGCGGCCCTTGCCGCTTACGGCGAGCTGGCCGCTCTTGGCTCGATTTCCGTCGCCGGGCTGCCGGCGGAACTGCTGGCCCGCCATGCTCGCTGCGAGCTGTTTGAAGAATCGAACCGGGCCGCCGAAGCACAGCGGGAGGCAGCCGTCCTTTACGCCGACTTGCACAGCGGCCGTTGGCGGCTGGCCGGCGCCGCCTTCCGCTACTACTCGAAACAGCCAAGGGATCTGCTGGTCTCTGAGCGAGACTACGCGGGAGAGACAGACCGAATCGCGCTGGCAGACGCCGTTGAATCGTTGGCAGTGGAATGGCAGGCACTGCGTGGGCGCGGCGGCCAGCCTGCCGGGCGTAAGAGCGTCCTCCAGGAGGGTGGCACGGCGCTCGTGGCCTGGCGCGGTGCTCCCGAGTGGATGGTGGGCATCGCGGCCGGCCCGCGTTTTCTGAAGCAACAATGGCTGGCCGGCTTGGAGCCTCTCGCCCGCCGCCAGAACGCGCGGTTGGTGCTGACCGACACGGACGGCCGCCCGGTCTTCGGCCAGTTGCCGGCCGCCGCAGCGAGAAAGGCGCGGCGGAGCGCCGTCGATACGCGGCTGCCCTGGAACCTGCTGGTTCAAAGCGAAGACCCGGCGGCGGAACTGGCCCAGGTCGCCGCCCGGGGCCGATTATTCCTGGCCGGTTTTGCGTTGATGGTGGTTGGACTGCTGGCCAGCGGCTATCTGTCGGCCCGCGCGATACGCCGTGAACTTGCTGTCGCGCGCCTGAAGTCGGACTTCGTCTCCGCGGTTTCGCACGAGTTTCGAACTCCATTGACGTCCATGTGCCAGTTAGCCGAGATGTTCACCTCGGGCCGCGTGGCGGAAGAGGAGCAGCGCCGGCAGTACTACGGGTTGCTGGGGCGCGAGGCGCAGCGGCTCCGGCGCCTCGTGGAAAGCCTGCTTGATTTCACGCGGATGGAAGGGGGCGCGCGCGAGTACCGTTTCGAAAAGCTCGACGCCGCCGAGCTGGTTCGCGAAGTGGGCGAAGAATTCCAGCAGGAGGTGGCCGATGGCGGCTACCGCATCGAATTGAACATGGAGGGCGGCCCGCTGATGGTGCGGGCCGACTCCGAGGCCTTGCGGCGGGCATTCTGGAACCTGATGGACAACGCCGTGAGGTATTCCCCGAACTCCTTCACCGTTTGGGTTGAGGTGGATCGCGACGGGCCCAACGCGCGCATCCGGGTGCGAGACCACGGGCTGGGCATTGCTCCCTCGGAGGAGCGCCAGATCTTCACGAAATTCGTCCGCGGCGCAAGCGCGAGCCAGGCTGGAGCCAGGGGCACCGGCATCGGCCTGTCGATGGTGCAGCACATCGTTCACGCCCATCGGGGCACGGTTACCGTCCAGAGCGAGCCCGGGCGGGGGAGCACGTTTACTGTGCTGTTGCGGCTGGAGGGATAGGCAATGGTTTCCATCTTGATTGCCGAAGACGATCGGGCCATCGCGGCTTGCCTCGAAGGCGACTTGAAGCTGGAAGGGTACCAGGTGGAGATCGCCCGCGATGGCGAAGCCGCCAGCCGGCGCGCCCTCGAGCATCCGTTCGACCTCATCCTGCTCGATGTCATGCTGCCTCGCAAAGACGGCTTCGAGGTGTGCCGGGAACTGCGCCGCCTCGGGCTTCGCACCCCGATCATCATGTTGACGGCGCGCACCCAGGAAGCCGAGAAAGTGCTGGGGCTGGAACTGGGCGCCGACGATTACGTGACCAAGCCGTTCAGCCCGAAAGAATTGCGGGCGCGCATCAAAGCAGTGCTGCGCCGCCACGCGGGCGAAGTGACCGAGGTGTACCGCTTCGGGGATATCGAGGTGGACTTCGGCCGCTGCGAACTGCGCCGCGCCGGCCAGGCGCTGGAAATCTCTCCGCTGGAGATCAAGCTGCTGGCCGCCTTCATTCGCGCCCGGGGGCGCGCGCTTACCAGGGAACGTCTGCTCGAGGAGGTATGGGGCGTGGGCGTCCATGTGACCGATCGCGTGGTGGACAACCACATCACGCATCTGCGCCGGAAGATCGAGCCGGAGCCCTCGCAACCGCGGTACCTGGTCAGCGTGCGGGGGCTGGGATACCGGTTCGACGGCTGAGTGCCTGTGTCTCGCCTCCCAAACGAAGACGATACAGAAACGTGACAATGAACTCGTCGAGAACACACCTCCGCCGCCTAGCCTGACTGGCGAAAGGTACAGGAGGTACCGACAATGCGCGCACGATCTTTCTGCTGGTTTCGAGCGGCCCTGATGGCCGCGGCCCTGATGACAACCCTGGCCCTGACGGCCAGTCCGGCCCTCGCGCAGAAGGGCTGCATTCCCCCGCCGCCCGGCATGGTGGCCTGGTGGTCGGGAGACAAGACTTCCCTGGATCTGGTCGGCGGCATCAACGGGACCATGATGAATGGCGCGACGTTTGCCCCTGGGAAGGTGGGGCAAGCGTTCAAGTTCGACGGGGCCGACGATTACGTCCAGATCCCCTTCGATTCGCGATACAACTTCCCGCCCACGGGGCAGTTTACCGTCGAGCTGTGGATTAACCCCGGCCGGGTGGTGGGCTCCAGTCGCGTAGCGCCGGGATACCAGTGGCAATGCCTTGTTGTGAAATCGACACCGGACTCGGTGTGGGATTGGGGGATCCACCTCGGGGGAGACAAGATCAGCAGCGGCTCACAGCGCTCGCATTTTCTGAAATCCACCACCGCTGTCACTGTTGGCACGTGGTATCACGTCGCGGTGACGTACAACGCCGGGAGCATGACCCTGTACGTGAACGGTGTGCCTGAGGCCACCGGTTCCGGTTTGGTATCGCAATCAGATGGTGCTCTGGCGCTGGGACGAAAGGGTGAGTCCGCGCCACATCCAGACCTCTTCCAGGGCTTGCTCGACGAGGTCGCGATTTACAGCCGTGCGCTCAGCGCTTCAGAGGTCCAGGCCGTTTACCAGGCCGGGACCCTGGGTAAATGCAAGCCGACCGCCACGGTCCCTGTCCGCTTGGGCGGCTCTCCGGTGACGGGCGAGCCCGCCGTGCTGTTGCAGGAGGCCCAGCACAAGGAACTGGTGGATGGACAGCCGGCGGAGGCTGTCGAGATCTATCGCGGCATTCTGACCCGCTACGGCGGAAACCGGACCGTGGCGGCCACCGCCCTGGTTCAGATGGGCCAGTGCTACGAGAAACTGGGCAATGTCGAATCCCGCAAGGCCTACGAGCGCGTTCTGCGTGAATTTGCGGACCAGCGCCAAGCCGCCGAGGTGGCACGCGCCCGCCTGTCCGCCATGAACGGCCGCGCTGCTCCGGGCAAGCGGCCTGCAATGGCCGCCCGCCGGGTCTGGGATTCTTTTGTTGAAACCGGGGGATCGCTTTCCCGCGACGGCAGCTTCTTTTCGATGGCTGATTCGGACAGCGGCAACCTGGTCATCCGCGACGTTGCTACGGGCGAACTGCGCCATCTCACCAAACAAGATTCCGGGAGCGGTGCCTACGAATTCACAACCGCCTCCGTGCCATCGCCGGACGGCAAACAGATCGCCTACAACTGGTCTAACAAGAACAGGCGCTATGACCTGCGGGTTGTCGGCCTCGATCGCTCCAGCCCCCGGGTCTTGGTCGCTGACCAGGCGTACGTCAAGCCGGGCGATTGGTCGCCCGACGGCAAGTGGGTTCCCGCCAACATCAGAAAAGAGGATGGCGCCAGCCAGATCGTGCGCGTTTCATTCGCGGACGGCTCGGTACAGGTGCTCAGGGATCTCGGTTCGCGCTATCCATCCAAGCTGGGCTTCTCGCCGGACGGCCGGTACATCGTCTATGACTTGCCGCCCAAGGAAGCCTCGTCCGCCCGGGACATCTTCCTGCTGTCCGCGGACGGCAGCCGCGAGATTCCGCTGGTCCAGCACCCGGCCGATGACTTTGCTCCTGTCTGGATGCCTGACGGCACGGGCGTCGTCTTTGTGAGCGACCGCGCCGGCAGCCCGGGCCTTTGGATGGTGAAAGTGTCCGATGGCAAGCCGGAGGCAGCCCCGCAGTTGGTCAAAGCAGACGTCGGGCAGATGTGGCCGATGGGATTCGCGCGCAATGGCTCTCTTTATTACGGTCTCCACACGGCCACCGAGGATATTTATCTTGCGAGCCTCGACAGTGACAGGCGCAAACTGGCCGGTGAGCCCATCCAGTTGGCGAAACGGTTTGCCGGGTCAAATTACTCGCCTGACTGGTCTCCGGACGGCCGCTTCCTCGCCTATGCCTCCGCCCGCGGTCCAGTGCCGGAGGAAGTGTATGCCGAGATATCGTATGCAGGGACCCCTACGATTGTCATTCGTTCACTCGATACCGAACAGGAACGTGACCTGACCCCGAAGCTCCGCAGCTTCACCAAACTCTACTGGGCGCCGGACGGGCGTTCGTTCATCGTACGCGGGCAGGACCTTAAAGGCGTCTGGGGGATCTTCAGGGTGGATGCCCAGTCGGGTGACGCGGAGCTCATGGTGGCGAAGCGAGCTGAAGAACAATTCCTCGACCTGGTCTGCCACTCGGCTGATCACAGCAAGATCATCCTCACGCGGTCCGTCGGTAACGTTTGGCAAACCTCGCTCCGAGACTTGGGCACTGGTGTTGAGAAACAATTGCCCGTCGGAAACCACTGGGCCCTGCTTTCCCCGGATGCTCGCTGGGTGGCCTTTAGCGCCTATGATCGAGCCACCCGCAGCTCAGGTTTGACCGTTCTTCCCACGGGAGAGGGCGATGCGCGTCAACTCTTCCGCGTGCGCTACCCGGAGATCATCTCTGGCGGCGGACTTGCCTGGTCACGCGATGGCGAGCACATCTGGTTTACAAAGTGGGGTTCCGCGTCCGGCGGCCGGGCCGAACTCTGGCGTGTTCCCTTCAAACAAGGAAACCCGGAACCAGTCGGCTTGACGATGAAGAACTTCCGCCACCTGAAATTCAATCCCGATGGAAGCCGCATCGTGTTCATATCCGGCGAGCAGAAACACGAGCTCTGGGTGCTGGAGAACTTCCTGCGCTGAAGCAGTAGACCTGAGGGCCGATCCAGAACCACTCCCGTGAAGGCGTCTTCACGGCAACAGCTTCTCGAAGCGCGGGGGCAGCGACTTCACAATGTCGTTGTAGATCACGAACACCGCGATCAGCACCAGGAACACGAAACCGGCCTGCACGATCCGCTCCTTTATCCGCAGGCTGAGATCGCGGCGCAGCAGGCTCTCGATCAGCAGCAGCATCATGACGCCGCCATCCAGCACCGGGATGGGGAACAGGTTGAAGATGCCGAGGTTCAAGCTGATGGCGGCCATCAGGCTGATCAGCTCCGGCAGACCCTGGCGCGCGGCTTCCCCGGAAAGCCGGGCGATGCCGATGGGGCCTTCCAGGGTGCGGGGCGACATCTTGCGCTCCAGCATCTTCCCCACGATGTCGAAGATCAGCACCGCGAACTTGCGGTTGGTTTCCAGCGACTGCTTGAAGGCGGCCGGCAAGGACAGCCGGCGCTCGACCATTTCCTCCTGCAGGTCCACGCCCAGCCGCCACATCGGCCGGTCCAGGCCCGGGACCTCGGCCAGGACCGGCGTTATGGTCACGGCGAATTCCCCTCCGTCACGTTTGACCGCGACCCGTGCCGGCTTGCCCTTCTCCTGCTGGAGCATTTGCGGCAACTGGGCCCGGAAGGTGATGCGCTGGCCGTTGAGGGCGTCAATCACGTCGCCCGGCTGGAGACCGGCCCGCGCCGCCGGCAGTCCCGGCTCCAGGCGCTTGACGACGGCCGGCAAATAGGGGGCGAAGCCGCCGACGCCGGTGCGGTTGCGCGGTTCGATGTCGGGGGTGAGCGTGGTGCTCAACACCTGGCCGTTCCGCATGTAGATGACCTCGAGCGGCTGGCCAGGGCTGGACAGCGTCGTGATTTCCACGGTTTCCCAGGTGGGGTTGTCCAGGCCGTCAAGCCGCACCAGGACATCGCCGGGCTGCAGGCCGGCCTTGGCGGCAGCCGAATCCTTCTCCACGTAGCCCAATTCGGCGCGCCGTTCCATGTAGGCCAGCTTCTGGTACTTGACCATGTAGAGGCCGGTCAGCAGCACCACCGCCAGCACCACATTCATGGCCGGGCCCATGACCGCGATGACGAAGCGCTGCCAGCGCGGCTTGGAAAGGAACTCGCACGGCTCCCCGGTGACCGCATCGGCCGGGTTCTCGCCGGCCATCCTCACGTATCCGCCCAGCGGCAGCACGCTGATCCTGTAGTCGGTCTCGCCATATTGCCGGCCGAACAGGCGTCTGCCGAACCCGATCGAAAAGACCTCGACCCGAACTCCAAACCCCTTCGCGGCAAGAAAATGGCCGAGTTCGTGGATCAGGATCATGATGCCCAGGACCACGACGGCGGCGACCACGTTGGTGAGCGTCACGTATGACATCTAGTGTTGTGTCTCGCAGTTGGTTTAACAACCCATGGCAATTGCGGATTTCGGATTGCGGATTGTGGATTTCGAGCCCGACCCCTGGCATCGGATTCTGGGGCGCAATCCGCTGTTTGAAATCCGCAATCCGCAATCCGAAATCCGCAATTAGGATCTCCCTTGTTCGACGGCGGCCAGGGCCACGGCACGCGCCGCCCGGTCGCACTCTTGCAACTCATCCAGATTCC
>JAPKYU010000446.1 GCA_026394175.1 Acidobacteriota bacterium
GGAGGTCAAATTATGAGAGGCGTACTTTTTCTGATTCTACTGGCAGTCGTGTGCATCGGTGGCGTGGCGGTGGCACAGGTGGAGACTGCGCGCGTAATTGGGACCGTCAAGGATCCGACCGGCGCGGTGATACCCGGCGCGGCTGTGACGTTCACAAACACCGCAACCGGGATCAGCTCCAAAGCGGCAACGCGCAGCGATGGGAGCTACGAATCGGCGCCGCTGCGCATCGGCACCTACACCGTGTCCGTCGAAGCGCCGGGATTCAAGCGGATCGTCCGCGAGGGCATCGTGCTGCAGATCCAGCAGACTGCGGTCGTCGATTTCGCGCTGCAAGTCGGGCAAGTCAGCCAGGAAGTGACGGTAACGGCGGCGGCGGCCCTGCTGGTCGTCAACGAAGCCACGCAGGGGCAGGTGATCGACAACCAGAAAATGGTCGATCTGCCCCTCAACAACCGCGATTACATTCAACTGGCGTTGCTCTCGGCTGGCACCAACCAGCAGGCGCCCGGCGGGCGCACCGCCGGTTTCTCGGGCAGCGGAATGCGCTCCACGCAGAATAACTACCTGCTCGACGGCGTGGACAACAACTGCGCACAAATCGCCTACCAGGGCCGGCAGGGCGAGGCCGTGAAGCCCAACGTCGATGCCATCCAGGAATTCAAAGTGATGACGAATTCTTTTTCGGCCGAGTACGGCCGGGCCACCGGCGCCATCGTCAACGTCAGCCTGAAATCGGGAACCAATCAACTGCACGGCACCGCGTTCGAATTCCTGCGCAACGAAAAGCTGGATGCGAAGAATTTCTTCGACCTGCCCGACGCCCCGAAACCGCCCTTCAAGCGCAACCAGTATGGCTTCTCAGTGGGCGGGCCGATTCTTCGCAACCGCACCTTTTTCTTCGGCGATTACGAGGCGTCGCGGATCCGCGAGTCCCGGACGGTAAACAACACGATTCCAACGCCGAGAATGGTGGGTGGGGACTTCTCCGAATTGCTGCCGGCCACGAAGATCTACGACCCGTTGACTTACGACGCCAAGACGGGGTTGCGTAATCCGTTTGACGGCAATGTAATTCCCAAGGCGAGGTTCGATGCGATCGGCGCCAATGTGGCCGCTCTCTATCCGGCCACCAACAAACCGGGGCTTACGCGCAACTTCCTTTACAATCCGCCGAACGCCACCGACCGCGACCACTGGGACCTGAAGATCGACCATACCTTCTCTCCGCGCAACAGCATTTACGGTCGGTACAGCTTCCAGCGCGACCTCGAGCCGCGCTCGCCGGGCCTGCCCGCGCCGGCCTGGGGCGCCGGCGCGGACACCAGCGACTTCACGCATACCGGCAACAACGTGATGCTGGGATACAACCGCGTGTTTACACCGGCGCTCGTAATGTCGAGCAAGATCGCGTGGAACCGGCTGCTGACCGACCGCGAGCCGCCCGACGACCACGTGTACAACCGCGAACTGGGTTTGCAGGGAGTCAACACTACCATCCCCGGCATGGCGCAGTTCACCGTCTCCGGCTATACCAACCTGGGGCTCGGAGCGCAGACTCCGAACCTCGTCGATTCCCAGAACCGGCAGCTCATCTCGGATTTCACCTGGATGCGCGGCAAGCACTCGGTGAAGTTCGGGATCAACTTTAGCTGGCTGCAAAGCTCCCTGTTCAATCCCCAGCAGGCGCTGGGCATCTTCCAGTTCGACGGCAGCTACACGCGTAACCCTAAGACCGCGAAGGAAGGCAATTCCCTGGCCGACGTGCTGCTCGGAATGCCGTGGCAGGCGCAGAACTCGACCTTCACGCGCATGAACCAGCGCGCGCCGTTCTACGATTTTTACGGCCAGGATGAATGGCGCGTGACCACCCGTCTCACGCTGAGCGCCGGCTTGCGCTACGAACTGCACCTGCCCTGGATCGAGACGAAAGACGGCTGGTCGAACTTCGACATCGACAGCAACCCGGGCAGCGCCGCGCTGGTGCCCGCCAAGCCGGGCTCGCGCGCCGACCGCGCCACCATCGCCACCGACGGCAACGATTTCGGGCCGCGCTTCGGCTTCGCTTACCGCGCCGCATCAAAAACCGTGGTGCGCGGCGGCTACGGCGTTTATTACGCGCAATACGAAGGCTTCGGCGGAGCGCAGTACCTGCAAGGCAACCCGCCCTTCACCTACAAAGCGCAACTGAGCACCAACCGGGTGGATCCGACGATTCTGCTCTCAAAGGGCCTGCCGGCAGACATGATCAGCCCGAGGAGCGCCTCCAATATCGAAACTTCTTCGTACGACCGCAAGCTGCGCCACGGCTACGCGCAGCAATGGAGCTTCTCGATCCAGCACGAGCTGCCCGGCCAGCTGCTGATCGAGACCGGGTATTACGCCAACACGGCGCACAAGCTTATGCGGCGCACCGAAGGCAACTGGGCGCTGCCCGGCGCGGGCGACCTTAATTCCCGCCGCCGTTTCAAGTCGGTGCTGGTCCCGCAGGATGGGGTCGTGGTCGGGCCGCTTGCCACTACTTATCGTCACGAAGCGTCGTCGAACACGAATTTCCATTCCCTGCAATTCAAAGTGGAGAAGCGGCTCTCGCGTGGCCTCAGCTTGCTTAGTTCGTATATGTGGTCCAAGGCCATCAGCGATGGGCATGTGGAGTCGGGCGCGGGCAGCGTGGGGGACGCGCAGAACCCGCGCGACCTGAGTGCCGACCGGTCGCTGGCCGATGAGCACCGGCCGCATCGGCTGGTCCTCAGTTTCGTATATCAGTTGCCCGTTGGCCGCGGAAAAGCCTACCTGGCCGGCATGCCCGGAGTGCTGGAAGGCATGCTGGGCGGCTGGACCATCGCCGGCATCTCGACGTTCGAGAGCGGCCAGCTCCAGAGCCTTACCGTCCGGGGCAATCCCTCCGGCGCCGGAACTGCGGACCGCCCCAACGTCGTGCACGATTGGCACTTAAGCGGCGACCAGCGATCACTGGATCACTGGTTCGACACCACCGCGTTCGTGGCCAACGCCCCGTACACCTACGGAAACGCAGGAAGGAACCTGCTGACGAGCCCCACTTCAACTTCACCAATACGCTGTCGTTCGGTGTCCCGAACGCGGAGGTCGGGAACGCGAGTTTTGGCACGATTGGCAGCGCCTCGCGCCCGCGCAACCTGCAGTTTGGGTTGAAGGTCATTTTCTGACCTGGAAGGGCGCTCCGACACGGAGCGCCCTTACAGTCCAATGCCGCGGAGTACAGTCACCTTGCTTGCACGCTTTGCTCTGGTGCGGTGAAATGCAGCCTGACCGTCGCCAGTGGAGCAGATCCTTTGCTGCATGGACCTCGATCATGCCTTCTCAAATGCCCTGACTGACTTAGCGCCGGGCCTAAGATGCAAATTACGCTTCAAGGGGCTTTCGTTGGCGCGCCTTTAGGCAAGGGTTAAAGCCGCCTCCCAAGCCCGCCGAGGCGGGCTGAAAGAGAAAGATTCGGTCCGGGACCCAGGCGTAAACGCCTGGGCTACAGAAAAGGGGCCGACCCTCGCTGCACGATACGTTACCATAATTGCAGAAAGCAGTACCCGGCCGGAGGCGGGCTGCCGTTTCGCGAAAAATCCGGGCTGGGGTCATCCCCGCTCCGGTCCGGCGCCGCTACCGCGACTGGTAGGGCCCGAAGACCTTGGTAACGCGGTGGCTCTCCGACGAGTCGTCAACGATCACCACGCGATACTCGCCGCCGCCCGGCGAAACCCGCAGGACGATGTGGCCGCGGTCGCTGGCCAGCTTCTCGATGCCGCTGATCACCACCCGCGTTCCGGGGTGCAGATCGGTGGCGAAGACCTCGCGGGGTCCGGGATAGATTCGCTGCGACTGCAGGCGGCTCCACACCCGCGCCGTGGGGTGGCCGGAATCCCACACCGACAGCACCCACACCCGCGGCCGCAGCGTGGCCACCAGGAACTCATTCTGCGAGTCAATGTAGCCGTGGTGATCCAGGATGGCCGCCTCCACCGGACCCACGGCCCTGGCCACCGGCGTTTCCACATCGTGCCACGACGGAAAACCCTCGGAGGGAATGCCCGGAATGTCGGCGCCGTTGAAGTAATCGAACCTGCCGTAGCTCAGGCGGAACGAGGTGCTGCAGTGGTTCTCGGTCGGCCAGTCGGCACGCGGGACGGTGTCCAGCGGCGGGAAGTGGCGCCGCGTGGTGGCGCCGACCCCGGTCCAGATCTCCCCGTTCGCGCCCACGGCGCGGAGTTCGAAATCGGCATACTTCTTCGGGTCGCGCAGCAGCACCACCTGGTCGTTGCGTCCGGGCGTGAAGCGCTCCACCTTCATGCCGCGGTTCTCGGTTTGCCACTTGACGAAGGCGCGGTAGTTCTTGGTGGCGGCGTCTTCGATGGGAGTCGGAAAGTTGTAGTCCGGCCAGCCGCGGTCCAGCATCTTGCCGATGCGCAGGTTCTCGCCCACCCAGGCCAACCCCGTGAGCTTGTAAGCGCCGGAGGGCGCGGCGGGCGTCTTGTCCGACACGTCACCCATGTGGTCGCTGTGAAAGTGGGTGAGCAGGGCGTAGTCCAGCGCGGGCTGCGGGTCGTGGCCGAGCGCGTGACGGATGTAGCGCGTGATCCAGTCGCCGGCCGGGCGCGTGCCGTCCGGGCGGTCCGGCGTATGCCGCGGGGTCTTCTGCGCCTGCTCGCCGGCGTCCACCAGCATGGTGGTGCCGTCCGGAAAGATGTACAGGGCGGCGTTGCCGCGGCCGGAGCTGATCTGGTGGATGTCCAGCATCCCCGGTTGCCAGGGCGCCATCTCCCGGCCGGCAACATCCTGGGCCGGCGCGGCCAGGGCGGCCGCCGCAACAAGAACGAGAAGCGCGAGCCGTTTCATGCCCGACAGCCTAGCAATTCCATCCAGCGAATGCCAGGTTTTCGTCCCCTGGCCTCGCGATGACGCGGCGGGCGCCCGCATGCCCACAAGTCGTACGGTGAGCGAATCGGTGTCCATGCTGGAGACCGAGACCGCCAGCCGTTCGCAGACCATCGCCAACGAACTGATCGCCAACGTCCCTACGCAGGGCCGCAACCCCTTCCAGATTGCCTGGGCCGCGCCCGGGGTCATCAAGAGCGGAAGCTGGCGCTCAACCTGCAGTGGTAAAGTAGATCGCGGCGCGATGTAGGGGCGACCCCATATGGTCGCCCCTGCGTCTGCCGCCTATGTGCAATTCGCGGTCCGAGAGGTTTCCGCGGAACCGCACGGGGGAGTGGTATGCATCGAGCTTTCTATGTATGGATGGCGATCCTGCCGGCGCTGGCGTTGCCGCCGGCGAGCGCGGCGGAGCTGACGCCGAAACAGGAGCAGGTCTGGCGGGAACAGATCAAGGCGGCGCTGTTCGTTCCCGATCCGCTGCCCGCGCTGGCGCCGGAAACCCACAGCCGCTTTGAGCCGGCGCCGGGCGTGCTGGCCGAACGAGTCACTTACGCCACCGAGTTCGGGATGCGCGTCCCGGCCATCCTGTATCTTCCGAAAGAGCGCCGCGGCAAGGTCCCGGCGCTGATCGTGGTCAACGGGCACGGCGGCGACAAATACAGTTGGTACGCCTTCTACTCCGGCGTGCTGTACGCCAGGGGCGGGGCGGCCGTGTTGACGTACGATCCGGCGGGGGAAGGCGAGCGCAACAGCGAACGGAAATCCGGCACGCGCGCCCACGACAAGGTCGAGCCCCCTCGGGAGCTGGCGCAGCGCCTGGGCGGCCTGATGATGACCGACGTGATGCAGGCCGTCTCCTACGTTTCCCAACGCCCGGAAGTGGACGCGCGGCGCATCGGCGCCATGGGCTACTCGATGGGCTCGTTCGTCCTGAGCCTGGCCTGCGCGGTGGAGACGCGCTTGCGCGCCTGCGTGCTCGTCGGAGGCGGCAACCTGGACGGGCCGGGCGAGTACTGGGACAAGTCCAAACCCATGTGCCAGGGCATCCCCTATCAGTCGCTGGCCTTTCTGGGCGACCGGGCCGCCGCCGTCTACGCCCTTCATGCTTCGCGCGGGCCCACGCTGGTCTACAACGGCTTGCAGGACGGCACCGTTTCCATTACCACGCATGGCAAGCCGTTCTTCGATGATCTTTACCGGCGAACGGAGGAGTTGCGGGGGAGTTCGAAGGGGCTGTTCCAATATGAATTCACCGAGGGGGCGCACCGGCCTTATTTCGTGACCAGGCCGGTGGCCAGGTGGCTGGAACGGCAGCTTGATTTCCCGAACTGGACCGAGGCCGACATCGCCGCCCTGCCGGTCACCCATATCAGCGAGTGGGCGAAAGCGAATGGCGTGGAACTGGATCGCCTTTACTCGAGCGAAGACCGCGAGGGGGGCACGCCCGCCCTGGGCACGGGGATTCCGGCCCTGTCTCGCAAAGACCTGAGCGTCTTCACCCCCGAGCAATGGGAGCGCGAGAAAAACCGCCTGATCCACGAAAGCTGGCTGCGGCAAGCCAAAGCCGCAATCGCTGCCCACTGAGCCGCGAAGCCGCCGCGTGAGCCGTTAGACCGTTATGCCCGTCGTAAGGGGAA
>JAPKYU010000240.1 GCA_026394175.1 Acidobacteriota bacterium
GAAACTTGCCGCCCAAGACTCCGCCTTGAACCCCCGCCTGGTCACGGTCAATGGTTGTGTCGGCGGGCAGGCCTCCAGCGTGCGGGCCGACCCCAATTCCAACTACTGGAAGGTCGTGGACCAGCGGCTGAGCGCCGCCGCTGTCACGCCCAAACAGGTGCAGGTGCTCTGGATCAAGGAGGTAATCCCTGGGCCGTCGCAGCCCTTCCCGGCCGAATCGAAGAAGTTGTACGGCGACCTGGCGGCAACATTACACGTCGTGCGCGACCGTTTCCCCAATCTGAAGGTCGCCTATCTCTCCAGCAGAATCTATGGCGGCTACACCGAAGTGGGAGGCAGCCCGGAGCCGTGGGCCTATGAGAGCGCTTTCTCGGTGAAGTGGGTCGTCGCCGACCAGATTGCCGGAAAGCCCGAGCTGAATTGCGACCCGGCCAAAGGCGCGGTGCGCGCGCCCTGGATTGCCTGGGGCCCGTACATCTGGACCGATGGCGTCAAAGGGCGCAAAGACGGGCTGGTGTTCTTGCGCCAGGACTTGCGAGCCGACGGCTTGCACCCCTCCGACACAGGGGCGGCAAAAATCGCCAGACTGCTGCTGGACTTCTTCAAGAGCGACCCGACCACGCGCCCGTGGTTCGTGAAGCAGTAGGCCTGTTAAAGGGTGCTTGAAAGCCATGATGGACCAATTTCGACTCGATGGGAGGCTGGCGCTGATTACCGGCGCCAACAAGGGCATCGGCCTGGGAATCGCGCGGGGCATGGCGGCGGCGGGCGCCGATGTCATCCTGGTGGCGCGCAACCGAGATGAGTTGGACGCCGCCGCCGGCGAGCTGCGCCAATCGGGGCGGCGCGTGGCCGCAGCGCCCTTCGACCTGCGCCAAACCGCGGAGATTCCCGCCTGGTACGAGAGCCTTGTGCCGCAGCACGGCTGCCCCGACATCCTCGTCAATGCCGCCGGCATCACGCGGCGCGCTCCGGCCGAGGAGTTAACTCTCGACGACTGGAACGAGACCATCACCGTCAACCTGACCGCTGTCTTCGTGCTTTGCCAGGCCTTCGCGCGGCGCCTCATCGCCGCCGGTGCCAAGGGCAAGATCATCAACATCGCGTCCTTGATGACCGCGGCCACGCGGCGCACCACTGCCGCTTACACGGCATCGAAGGGCGGCATCGGGCAGTTGACCAAGGCCCTGGCCATCGACTGGGCCGACCGCGGCATTCTCGTGAACGCCATCGCTCCCGGTTACATCGCCACCAGGCTGACCGAGCCGCTGCGAACCGATCCGGAGTTTGACGCCTGGGTAAAGAAGCGCACGCCGCTGGGGCGATGGGGCACTCCGGAAGACATTGCGCTTCCCGCCGTCTTCCTGGCGTCGGCGGCCTCCGATTTCGTTACCGGGCAGGTGATCTTCGTGGACGGCGGCTGGCTGGCGACATTCTAGTGTAGTGCGTCCAACGCTTCTTTGCCTCTGGCTGCGGCCTAGTGAACAGCGAGCGCCGGAGGCGCGGCCGAAGATAGCCCAGCGATTTATCGCTGGGAAACTGAGAAGAAGGAGCCGAGTCCCGTAGGGACGACCGAACCTCCCGCAAATGGCCGGTTTCAGTCGTCCCTCCGGGACTCTTCGCGTTCCTTTACTACCCAGCACTGAAGTGCTGGGCTATTATCGGCCGCGCCTGCGGCGCTCCATAACCGTGCTGCCGGCGCTGCCGGATGCTTGCCAAACGCAGCACCCATAGCGATAATCGACGGCAGCATGGCGAAAGAATACAGCCTGGTTCCCAAGCGCGTGGCCCGCATCGAGACGCCGCTGCGCAGGATGGTCACCGACTTTCCTGTCCCCGAGTCCATTCCCATTCTCGAAAAGTTGCAGGCCTATGAGCCTGTGGCCATGCGTGGGCAGCCGCCCGTGGTTTGGGACCGCGCCGAAGGTTTCCAGGTCTACGACGCCTGGGGCAACCAGTGGATCGACTGGTCATGCGGCGTGCTTATCACCAACGCCGGCCATGGCCGCCCGGAGATCATCGAAGCCGTCCAGCGGGAGGTGCAGTCGAAGCTGCTGACCAATTACTGCTTCCCTTCCGAGATCCGCGCGCGGCTGGCCGAGAAGCTCTGCGCAATTCTGCCCGAGCCGCTCAAGAAGGTCTTCCTGCTGACCACCGGCTCCGAGGCCGTGGAATGCGCCATCAAGCTGTGCCGCACGCATGGAATCCAGGTGGGCGGAAGGTCCAAGCACGTCATCGTCTCCTACCAGGGGGCATTCCACGGGCGCACGCTCGGCGCGCAGCAGGCCGGCGGCATTCCGGCGCTGAAAGAGTGGATCGTCAACCTGGATCCCGGTTTCGTGCAGGCCCCGTTCCCGGACGGCTTCCGCACTCCGGACACCTCCTTCGCTTTGTTCGAACGCACGCTGACGGAACTGGGCGTCGAGCCGCGGAACGTGGCCGGCGTGCTGCTGGAAACCTACCAGGGCGGCAGCGCGGCGTTCGCGCCCGTGGAATACATGCGCGCTTTGCGCCAGTGGTGCACGGCCCACAAAGCCCTGCTGGTGTGCGACGAAGTGCAGGCCGGCTTCGGGCGCACCGGCACGTTGTGGGGCTTCCAGCATTACGGCATCACGCCCGACCTGGCCGCCTTCGGCAAAGGGATTTCTTCTTCGCTGCCCATCTCGGCGGTGGTTGGCAGTCCGGAGGTGATGGACCTGCATCCGGCGGGCAGTATGACTTCCACCCACACCGGCAACCCCATTTGCTGTGCCGCGGCCCTGGCTTCCATCGAGCTGGTGCTGAAGGAGAACCTGGCGGAAAATTCCCGCAAGCTGGGCGAGGTCCTGCACCGGAAGCTGAACGAACTCGCGCGGCGCACGCCGCAAATCGGCTGTGTGGCGGGCAAGGGGCTGGTCGCCGGAGTCTCCTGCGTCCTCCCCGGCTCGACCGAACCGGACGGCGACCTGGCCTTCGACGTGGTCAGCCGCGCAGTGGAAAAGGGCCTGCTCATGTTCAGCCCGGTGGGCTTCGGCGGAGGCACGGTAAAGATTGCGCCTCCCCTGGTCATCACCGAGGCTGCCATTCTGGAGGGCGCAAGCGTGTTGGAGGAAGCGTTCCGCGAAGTAACCGCGGAGCGCGCGGCGGCGTAAATGCTGAAACCGGAAGTTCTCATCGTCGGCGGCGGCATGATCACCCACGATCAGTTGCTGCCCGCGCTCTATCACATGCAGCGGCAAGGGCGCATCGGCGATATCTCCATCAGCGCCCTGGTCTACGCGCCGTTGCGGGAGCTGGCCGAAGCCGATGGGCTGCAGCGCGCGTTTCCCGGCCAATCGTTCCGCGCCTACCCGGATCACGACACCGGAAGGCCGGAGCCGGACCTGTTCCGTGAGGTGGTGGCCCGCATGCCGGAGCGCAATATCGTGGTGGTGGCGGTGCCCGATCAACTCCACTACGACGTGATCATGACCGCGCTCGGCCACAACCAGCACGTGTGCACGGTGAAGCCCCTGGTTTTGAAGCACGAGCAGGCGCTGGAGATCGAGCGGGAAGCCCATGCGCGCGGCCTGGTGGTGGGCATCGAATACCACAAGCGCTTCGACGACCGCAGCCTCATGGCCCGCCGCCGGTATCGCGCCGGCATGTTCGGCGAGTTCCGCTTGGGCAGCGCCTGCCTGCTCGAGAAGTGGTACTACCGTCATTCGAACTTTCAGAACTGGATGACGGCGGAGAATTCCGACGCCTTCACCTACATCGGCTGCCACTACGTGGACCTGGTCCACTTCATTACCGGCCTGCTGCCCGCCTCGGTCAGTGTCTATGGCCTGCGCGAGGAGTTCCCCAACGGGAACGAAGGCTTCCTGTGGACCGACGCGCGCGTCATCTGGGACAACGGCGCCTGCCTGAACGTGCAAAACGCGCTGGGCTTTCCCGACGTTGCGCCCGGCACCAACACGCAAAGCCTCACCATGTACTGCAAGGGCGCGAGCGACGGCGCCCTGATCTTCCATTCGGACCAGTACCGCGGCCTCAAGTACTCCTACACACAGAATCCCGGCGGACCCGGCGCCACGCAGTACGCCGAGCCCAGCCCGGATTACCTCCAGTACCTGGATCTGGGCGGGCCGGGACTGGTTCCCGTAGGCTACGGCTACCGCTCCGTGGAGCACATCATCGCCAACTGCATCCGGGTGGAGGGCGAAGGCGGCGATCTGGTGGGGCGCCAGCGCCTGTTAAAGGAGATCGACGCCACCGCCATTATGGCCACGCCCGCCAACAGCGCCTACAACGAGCT